>CAYWKX010000011.1:0-24364 GCA_964459185.1 uncultured Muribaculaceae bacterium
ATCTTACAAATCAACTTGCAGTGGCCCAGACAATGATTATAACAATGATTATAAGACAACAAGATCCTTTGTTTAGTATATATTCAAATGTTTTATCTTTGACATTATTAGTTATGTATTTTACGATTGAAAATCCAGATTTAAAAATGCTCGATGAGTATAATAAGAATAAGAGACTAACAGAAATTAATATTGAAGACAAGACAAATATGTTATTTAAGGTATCTCAAGATGTTAAGAATCCTATAAATAAAATAGAACTGATGAGTAATAAAATATCAAGAAGTAATATAGTGGAAGAAATGCATGATGATGCAAAAAGTATTAATTCGTTGTCTAGAAATGTTTCTGATATAATTAATAATGTTTTAGATATTTCAAAAATGGATATCCAAAATGTAAAAGTAATGGAAGCTACATATAATGTATATAACCTATTTAAACAAATAGTTATAATGTCCAAAAATAAGCTTGGAAATAAACTTGATTTTAAATATAGTATGAATAGTAATATTCCAGAAGAATTATATGGAGATTTATTAAAAATAAAGCAGGTTGTATATTCTATAATTTCTAACGCTATTGAGCATACCCAAAAAGGTTTTATTGATTTAGACATATCCTCAATAGTCAAATATGATGTATGTAGATTAATTATTAGAATTAGTGATTCTGGTAAAGGAATACCACTTAATAAAATTAATCAAATATTAGAAAAAAATTATGAATTAAAAGAAGAAGAATTGTCTAAATTAAAAGATTTAGATGTTGATTTAAAAGTTACCAAAAAAATTATTGATATACTCGGGGGGAGTTTATTAATAAGAAGCGAAGTGGGTAAAGGATCAGATTTCATTATAGTATTAGATCAAAAGATAAGTAGATTAGAAACAGAGGAAAACTCTATAGAAAAAATGTCAAGAACATTATCAAATAAGAAAAAAGTTTTGCTTATCGAAGATGATTATAGGATTCTAGAGTTATATGTTAAGGAACTTCAAAGGTATAATGCTGAAGTTACCTCTACAATGTATGGAAAAGATTTGATAGACAAAATAAATTCTGGTTTAAAATACGATTTAGTATTAATGGATGATGAGATGGAACCGGTTAATGCTGTGGAAATAATTAAAGATGTTGATACTAAGAATTTAAAAGTTATAATTATGTTAAACAAAGATAAAGAGTCAATTAAAGAACATTATTTAAATGACTATCATTTTGTAGATTATTTATTAAAAAACGATTATAAGAATGAGCTAAAGAGAATAATAGACAAGTTTCTATAAAAATTTTTATAATTGGAGATGGATATGAAAAAGAAAATAATTATTTTATTTGCTAGTCTTATTATATGTTATATATTGTTTGTAACAATAGATAGCTTTAGAATAAAAAATAACAGTTTTAAAAATATTAAACCATTAATTACAATATCCGAAAGTAGAAATAACAAAAGTATTAATTATACAGGGCTAGGATATACAGTAAAATACAATATTGATACAAATTATAATCAAGATTCAAACAATAATGAAGTAACAATTTATGGAGCGGAATTTAGATTGTTTAATAAAATATTAATATGGGCATACATTAGTTAAATATAGGTAATAATGAAAGATGGGAACGTCTTTCTTTTACTATATAAAATAGTATTTTACCAAAAGGTTAAAAAAGTGATATAATATTTATAATAAGGAGAGTGAGTTGTGAAAAAGAAATTAGTAAGTTTGGTTTTAACAATTTTGATGGGTATATTCGTGGGAGGTATTACATTTTATTGCTTATATAAAAATAATGCTTTTTCCAAGATTACCTATGAAAAAAAATATGTTTGTTTAAACGAAAAGAATCTTAATTTATCATTTTTACAATTAGAGAGTAATGGGAAAAACATTATATATAGTCCCCTTTCAATAAAAAATGCTTTAGCTATGCTCAATGAGGGAGCAGATGGAAACACTAAGGAAGAAATAAATAATTTACTAAAAGATGTTCCCGTTAATAAATACAATGATGTAAAAAATAAAGTATCGTTTGCTAATGCTATCTTTATTAAAGATGGCTATCAAGAAAATATGAAAAGCGATTATATATCTAATATTGGTGAAAAATATGGTGCTGAAGTTAAATATGATGACTTTAGAAATTCAAATAATTTAAACAAATGGGTAAATGAAAAAACATTTAATTTAATTCGTGACCCATTTGGGGACCTTTCAGAGGAATTAAAAGTGGTACTTATTAATGCTTTAGCTATTGATTTATCTTGGGAATATAAAATTGATACTAATGATACATATGGTGCTGATTTCTATTTAGAAAGTGGGGAGATATTAGAAGCCACTACCATGAAAAATACATATAATGAGGGAATATCGTATTATCAAGATGATGATTTAACACTTATATCTTTACCACTTGAAAAAACTATTGATTCTAATTTAGAATTTGTGGCTATTATGCCAACTAATCTTAAGAATTATACTGAATCACTTACTAGTGAATTACTACAAGATGATTTAGCTAAAATGAAAGAAATAACTAAAGAAACTAGTTTGTATATTCCTAAATTTAATTTTGATTATTCTTTAGATTTTGAAAATGATTTAATATATTTAGGAATAAAAGATGCTTTTGATGAATATAATGCTAATTTTTCTAGAATGTCTAATAACTTTTTATATGTTGATGAGGCCATTCACAAAGCAACAATAGAATTTTCAGAAGATGGAATTAAAGCTGCTGCCATAACAGCGCTTATGATGAATGACACAATGCTCCCAGCGGATGGCTCTGTTACCATAAAAATTGATAAACCATTTATGTTTTTGATTAAAAATAAAGAAAATGATGATATTTGGTTTATAGGTAATGTCTTTGAACCAAATCATTGGGAAGAAGATGCCAAAGAATATTTAGCGAGGGAATAATATTTTAGGAAAATGGACCAAAGTCTTTTTTCTTGTAAGAGTTAATAAATGTTATTCATTTGAAGATAATATTTAATTTTGAAATACAAGATAAAATAAGTTGAAAATAAAAAAATATTTGATATAATGTTAAAGGAAGAGGTGTAACAATGATTATATTATCGGTAAATGCAGGGAGTTCTTCTTTAAAATTTATGGGATTTAAAATGCCTGAAGAAGAAGTGATAGTTAGTGGTATATTTGAAAAAATAGGAATGAAAGATAGTTTTTATACAATAAAAGTTAATGATAAAAAAATAAGAACAGTGAAATATTTACCTACTCATGATGAAGCAGTTAATACTTTGTTAGAAGAATTACTTAATTATAAAGTAATTAATTCTTATGGGGAGTTGGAAGCGATTGGACATCGAGTTGTTCATGGAGGGGAAAAATATAAAGAATCGGTTGTAGTAGATGATAATGTTGAAAAGGTAATTAGAGAGTTAAGTGATTTAGCTCCTTTACATAATCCAGCCAATTTAATGGGAATTGAAACTTTTAAAAAAATATTACCAAATGCAAAAAATGTTGCGGTATTTGATACAGCTTTTCATCAAACGATGAAAAAAGAAGCTTATATTTATCCCGTACCATACCAATGGTATACAGAATATGGAATTAGAAAATATGGTTTTCATGGGACAAGTCATAAATACGTCTATTTAAAAATTTGTGAGGTTTTAGGTAGAGATGATTTAAAGGTAATCAGTTGTCATTTAGGTAATGGAGGCAGCATTACTGCAATTAATTCTGGGAAGGTAGTTGATACTAGTTTAGGATTTACTCCTTTAGCTGGCTTAATGATGGGAACTAGAAGTGGTGATATTGATGAATCAATAATACCATATGTTATGAAAAAAAGTGGAAAAACACTTGATCAAGTAATGGATGGGTTAAACAAAGAAAGTGGTTTATTAGGTATAAGTGGTGTTAGTAGTGACTCCAGAGATGTTTTAGAGGGGGTAAAATTAGCAAATGAAAGATGTATTTTAGCGGAAGAAATGTATGAACGAAGGGTAGTCAATTTTATTGCTAGTTATAATGTATTACTTGATGGAGCAGATGTTATTTGCTTTACGGCCGGAATTGGGGAAAACTCGATTGAAACAAGAAAAGGAATTCTTGAGAAATTAGCATCTTTAGGAATAAAAATAGATGAAGAGGCAAATAATGTTCGCGGAGAATTAAGAAAAATAACAATGGAAGATTCTTCTGTAATGGTGTATGTAGTACCTACAAATGAAGAATTGATGATAGCTAGAGACACATATGAGTTGGTATAAGATGAAGAAAATGTATAAGAAAATATTTAAAAAAATAAAAAAATATAATAATATTACCATTGCTAGACATATTGGGGCAGATCCAGATGCCTTATCATCTCAATTTGCTTTGAGGGACGTTATTAAAAATACATTTCCTGATAAAAAGGTTTATGCGGTAGGTAGTCCAGCAAGTAGATTTAAGTTTATTGGAGTTTTGGATAAGTTAGAAGAAGAACTATCTGATGCTTTACTTATAGTTTTGGATACTCCCGATACTAAAAGAATCGATGGGGTAGATATTAAAAAGTATAAGGAAATTATTAAGATTGATCATCATCCATTTGTGGAAGAATATGCTGAGATAGAAATGTTAGATGATAAAGCATCTTCAACTTGCCAGATGATATTAGAGTTTATTTTTGCTAATAAATTAAAATTAACAACTTCTATTGCTGAAAATTTATATACTGGTATAGTCGCAGATACTGAACGTTTTTGGCATGACTATACAACTGAAAAGACATTTAAGTTAGTTTATGAATTAATTTCTAAAACTAAGATAAATTTTATTTCTTTGTATGAACCATTATATGCAAGACCTCTAAATGAGGTTAGATTCCAAGGATTTATTTATCAAAATATAAATATTACAGAGAATAATGTTGCATATATTAAAATAAAAGAAGATGATTTAAAAGAATATGGGGTTGATTCTGCCTCTGCGGGGAATATGATTAACGATTTAAAATATGTTAATGAAATAGTCGTTTGGGTCTTTTTCTCTGAAGATATTAAAAATAATTTAATTAGAGCTAATATTAGATCAACTGGTCCAGCTATTAATGAAATAGCTACTAGATATGGTGGAGGAGGTCATAAGTTTGCTTCAGGGGCTAGACTTACTAGTTGGGAACAAACTGAAGATTTTATCAAAGATTTAGATGAACTAGTTAAAAAATATAAAATAGAACGTGTTTAAAGCAACTTTTAGTTGCTTTTTATATGTGGTTGAAAGAAATAGAGGGAGATTATATAATTGGAATCAATAATAATATTGAATAATTAATTGTGATGTGATAATATGAAGATATATTTTGGTAATGTTTTAATAGATGAAAATAGTTCAAAAAAATTAATTATATCTCATGTTGCAGGTAGGAGCAGTATCTTGCACAACAGTTATTTCCAGATATTGATTATATTTTAGTATAATTTGGAGAATTAGCACAAGAGCTAAATAATTTTATAGAGAGTGGTATTTATAAAAAATATGACGATACATATATTAATGATGTATCTATTCGTGTAGATTCAATTGAAGTAATTGAAAAAGATATAGATTTTCAAAAAAGAATTAGGCATTTTGATCATCATAAAACAGAAATAAAAATACAGCTTGGATTCTATCTGTTGTAGCAAAGGAATTTGAAAAAAAATATACCAAAACAGAAGCTGTTTCGAAGAAAATAATGAAATAAAATAAATTTATTGTATAATAAAAAGGATATAGGAAAGTGTTGCAAATATGAAAAAGGTAATTATTTTAGGTGTCTTTTTATTCCTATTGGTAGTCTTTTCAACAATAGGGACATTGTTAATAACTAATGGGAGGGAAGTAGAATCAGAAGTTGATATTTTGAGTTATCAGCACAATCTAGGAGATAATTATAGTTGTTATGGATATACAATAGATAATCCAAAAACTATTCTAAATCCTTATGGAATATCTCCTTTAACTGCGATAATTATGTTTGAAACAGAAGATTATCTTGATATTAAAGTAACTATTTTTAGTAAAGATAATAATAATCTTACTTATACTAGTCAAAAGAGTAAATGTCATTATCTACCTATATACGGACTGTATCCTGATTATGAAAACAAAATAAAATTAGAATATAATAATAAAGAATATATTATAAATATAACAACAG
This sequence comes from uncultured Muribaculaceae bacterium, assembly GCA_964459185.1. Lineage (GTDB taxonomy): Bacteria > Bacillota_I > Bacilli_A > RF39 > UBA660 > CAYWKX01. Next base: position 6,178 of record CAYWKX010000011.1, read on the forward strand.
GGTCTTTACCGGAAGATTTAACTATTTTAGAGTACCAAAAAGTAACTAATGATCTATATTTTGAAACTAATAGTAATTATTTATATGCATATGACAGGAATAATGATATTAGATGGTATTATCTTGATTATATGGTAGGTAATATTACTAAATTAGCCAATAATCGTTTTTTAATAAGTAATAATCAGATAACCCAAGATAATTCCACGACAGGAATAATAGAAATAGATTTATTAGGTAAAATATATTATGAATATTTAATTAAAGATAATTACTATGGATATAATACGATAACTGAAGATAATAATATTTTAGTATTATCAAGTAATTTAATTGAATTAGATAAACAAAATGGGAATATAATTAGTGAAATTAATGATTATTCTGATTCTTTATTAGTTAATAACGATATCAAATTAGATAAATATAATTTATATCATAATAATGAAGGGGTAAGATTTGGGGCCTTGAAGAAAACTGACGCATCTGATAAAAATATTGTTTTAATAAATTATAAGCAATTAAATAACAAATATAACATAGAACTTAATAAAGAATATAATCGCTTAATAATTGAGGGTGATTTTCAGGATCAAGAGGTTTATATAATATTAGATAAGTTTTTTGGGAAGAAGATCTATAAAATTGATACTAATTATTTTTATATTAATGAAATAGGATTATCCTCTAAATATAATATTTATTTAATGATTGATAATGTTTTATATAAAACTAATAAATATGTGGTTTTTTAAGAAGGATAATAAAAATATTAACTTTTAAGGGTTAATATTTTTTAATGCTCAATAAATGATTAGAATTTATCTTTAAAATTACATTTCTTGCATAGTTCTTCTGTAGGCTTTCTATTTTGGAAACCTATTAGTATATTTTTAACTTTATCAGATTCTAGGACTTCTTGCAACTTGTTTTTATAAATATTACCTAAAGGTATATTACCTTTATGATCAAGACAACATGGAACGATTGTACCATCTACCAAGATTGCAATTTGATCTTTTAAACCATAACAATAACCATCAGTTTGTTTATCATAATTTAAGTCTGGCCAATTAAACTCCCTTTCAATAGATAAATAGATATTATTATCTAATTTCATTCTGTCCTCTAGGGTCTTTGTATTAAATTCGTCTAACAACATTTTTCTTAGTTGCCCATTTGTTTGTGATTCGTCACTCCATAATCTTAATGATAGATAAATATTTGTATCTTTAATAAAACCCTTTAATTTATTTATAATTATTTTTATTTTTTCTGTATCATTGGTACTTTGTAAGGAATAATTGATTTGTCGTATTTTCTTAGTTTTTAAATTATCAATTAATGTACCATTTGTGGTAATAATAACCTGAAAATTTTTATTAAAGGCTAGTTCAATTAATTTATTGATATAAGGATGCATCAATGGTTCTCCCTTAACATGTAAGTAAATAGATTTGGTGTAACCTTTTATTTGGTTTAAAATATAATCAAAGTTTTCTAACGTTATGTATTCTTTTTTTCTATTATCGGGTAAACAAAAAGAACAATTTAAATTACATATATTAGTTATTTCTATATAAATTCTTTTAAATCTTTTCTTTATCATTAAATACCTCATCTTTAAAACAATTATAACAAAATACCAAGAGAAGTCAACAAAAAGGAAAGGGGATAAATATTAAAAAATTACTTTCTTTTTTTTTATTTATAATGTATACTTATGTTAGGGTGATTATATGGATAATAAAGAACTTAAGAACCAATATCAATCGTTACTAAAGGATTTAAAAGATCTTAGGAGGTCTCTTTGACTTTGAAGGAAAGTCTATAGAATTAGATGAATTAAATAATGAAATGAATAGCCCCAACTTTTGGGATAATAAGGAACAGGCTGATAAAACGGTTAAAGAAATTAGTTATTTAAAAAATATAATTGATCCGATTAAAGAAATAGAAAAGAAAATTATTAATAATTTAGAGGTAATTGAGGACTCTGAACTAATTGAATTATTAGAGACTGAGTATGGGGAATTATACTCTAAACTAGAAACATTAAAATTAGAAACATATTTTAGTGGTAAATATGATAGAAATAATTGCTTATTAGAGATACATGCTGGTGCTGGGGGAACAGAAGCTTGTGATTGGGCTAATATGTTATATAGAATGTACCAAAGATATTGTAAGAAGAATGATTTTTTACTAGAAGAGATTGATAGTCAAGCTGGTGAAGAGGTAGGCCTTAAAAGTGTTATTTGTATGATAAAAGGAATTAATGCTTTTGGTTATTTTAAAAATGAAAAAGGTATTCATAGGTTAGTTAGAATTAGCCCTTTTGATGCTAATAAAAGAAGGCATACTTCTTTTGCTTCAGTAGATGTGATTCCTGAAGTAGATAAGAGCATTAATATTCAAGTTCAAGATAGTGATTTAAGAATTGATATTTATCGTAGCAGTGGCCCTGGAGGTCAAGGAGTAAATACTACTGATAGTGCTGTTAGATTAACTCATATACCTACTGGGATAGTGGTTACTTGTCAAAATGAGAGGAGCCAAATCCAAAATAAAGAAAGAGCATTAGAAATACTAAAAAGTAAATTAATGATGATAGAAATAGAAAAACAGCAACAAGAATTAAGCAGCATGAAACAAACAAGTAGTATTGGTTTTGGCTATAATAAAAGAAGTTACGTTCTCTGTCCTTATACATTAGTTAAAGATATTGATACAGGATATGAAACTAGTAATGTTAATGCTGTTTTAGATGGCGAAATTGGAGGATTTATTCTTGAAGGTTTAAAGAGAGGTAAAAATGATATTTAGGAGATTTTCTGAGAGATTTAGAAAAAGAGATGTTGAAGTAATAATTGAAGAAGTAAATAAAAAGGATATTTGTAAGAGATACCTTTGGTTAATATTCGGTTGTTTCATCTCTGCTTTTGCTTTTAATGTCTTCTTCTTACAATTCCGAATAGTATGTTTTGGGGTAAGTGGAATATCTATTGTTTTAAATGAATTCGGTGTAAATCCCTCAAATTTTATTTTTGTTGCTAATATTGTTTTATTAATTATAAGTTTTTATTTATTAGGTATAGAAAAAACAAAGAATTCTATTGTAGGATCATTATTATTCCCATTATTTGTAAAATTGACTGAATATATTGTTCCTTATATTAGGTTAGATAGGGTAGAATTAATCGTTATTGTTATTTTTGGGGCAGTTATTTCAGGAATTGGTTATGGACTTATATTTAAAACAGGTTTTACTACTGGGGGAACAGATATAGTTAATCAGATAATAGCAAAATATACCAAAACAAGTATTGGTAAAGCTATGTTAATTGTTGATGGGTTAGTGGTTTTATCAGGTAAATTGGTATTCTCATGGGAAACTGTAATGTATGGCTTTATTGTTTTATACATTATAAGTGCCCTTGCAGATAAGGTAATATTGGGTATTAGTCAAAGCAAAGCTTTTTACATTATAACGGAAAAAGAAGATGAAGCAAGGGAGTTCCTGTTATCAATAGTCAATGGAGGAGTAACGGTTATTACTGTTAGGGGTGGTTATACCAATGATAAGCAAGTTATGCTTTTAGGGGTTGTCCCAACGAGGAGTTATTTTCTTGTTAAGGAAGGGTTAAGAGAAATAGATAAAGATGTCTTTTTCTTAGTTTGTGATGCCTATGAAGTATGTAAAAAAACTAAAGGGGAAAATAAAAAAGAATTTAACGATAAAAATGCTGAGTTTGTATTAGAGGATAAAGAAGAATATGAGAATATTTAAAAAAAAGGAAGATAATGTCCATAGTTTGATCGAAAAAATAAATAAAAGTTTTCTTCCTCAAAAATATTGTTACTTAATTTTTGGTGTTTTCTTATCAGCCTTTACTTTTAATATGTTTTTCTCTCCATACAATATTGTTAGTGGCGGGGGGACAGGAACTTCATTAATAGTTAGGTATTGGTTTGGTATTGATCCATCGTTATTTGTTTTTATACTATCGATTATTTTAATTTTTCTTAGTTTTTTCCTGTTAGGAGTAAAAACTACAGTTAAATCAATTGTTGGATATTTATTGTTGCCAATATTTATGAAGATTACAGAACAATTAACGGGGTATTTTAATTTTGATGATACCAGTATATTTCTAATTTGTATTTATGGGGGTGTTTTATCAGGATTAGCCTCGGGAATTATTTTTAAAACGGGATTCTCTGGTGGAGGATTTGACATTGTATATCAATTATTAAATAAATATTTAAAAATATCGCTTGGATTATCTTCAAGGATAGTTAATATAGTTATTGTTGGAATAGGTGCTTTTATCTTTGGAATAGATAAGGCTATGTATGCAATTATCGCTTTGTTTATTTCTACTTTTGTTATGGATAGGGTTTTATTGGGGGTTTCTAATTCTAAAACATTCTACATAATTACCAATAGAGAAAAAGAGGTAAAGGATTTTATTATTAATAATTTAGCACATAGTGTAACAATCATTGATTCTAAGGGTGGATATTCTAATGATAGAGGGAAAATATTACTGTGTTCGATTCCGACAAAACAATATTTTTATTTAAAAGAAGTGGTTTTAGAGATAGATGATAAGGCTTTTTTCCTGATTACTGATGCTTATGAGGTAGTAGGTGGTCACTAATTGGAAAAAAGTGTCAACTAGTCCTAAAAAGAAAAAAAAAGAATAAATTAATGTTATAATAATAAATAGTTTGAAGGTGAAGTAATGGAATTAATTAGAGTAACTGATGTTCAGAAGACATATAAAAATGGAGTAGTAGCTCTATATGATTTTAGTTTGACAATTGAAAAGGGTGAATTTGTTTTTATTATTGGAGCTTCGGGGAGTGGAAAATCCACTTTTACAAAGATGCTTTATAGGGAAGAAAAACCCGATAAAGGATCTATCATTATCGGAGGAATAAATGTTGCTAATTTACGTAATAGAAAAGTTTATATCTTAAGGAGAAAATTAGGAGTAGTTTTCCAAGATTTTAAATTATTACCTAGATTAACTGTTTATGAAAATATTGCTTTTGCGATGGAAGTATTCTGTTATGATAGAAAAAAAACTTATCGAAGAGTTATGGAAGTATTAGATTTAGTAGGACTAAAAAGTAAGGTAAGACAATATCCTGATCAATTATCAGGAGGGGAACAACAAAGGGTAGCAATTGCTAGGGCTATTGTTAATAACCCTAAACTACTTATTTGTGATGAGCCTACGGGTAATTTAGATCCCGATACTAGTATGGAAATAATGAAAGTACTAGAAGAAATAAATAAATTAGGGACAACAATTGTTATGGCAACGCATGATAGAGAAATAGTTGATAAATTAAAGAAGAGAGTAATTGTTTTAGATGATGGTAAAATGGTAAAAGATATAGCAGAGGGGAAGTATTGCGATGCAAGGGTTTAGAGCGATAGGAAGGTATTTTCGGGATGCCTCAAAAAGTGTAATTAGAAACTTTTCTTTATCAATAGCCTCAATTTCTTGTATTACCATTACCTTAATTGTTGTAGCGGCCTCGATTATTATTTCTTTTAATGTTGAGAATTTTGCTGATTCTATCAGGAAAGATGTTACAGTCGTAATATTTTTAAAATCTGATGTTGATGAAACAGAAAGAGAAAAATTAAAAGATATAATCGAAAAAACTAAGAATGTTGCTAATCTAACTTTTAAATCAAAAGAGGAAACGGCTGAGGAGACAAAGGAAAGTATTCCTGTTTTAGAAAATTTAATTGAAGAATGGAAGGAAAATGATAGTAACCCTTTATTAGATAGTTATTTATTAAAAGTAAAGGATATTGAACAGATTAGGGAAACAGTAGCCCAAATAAAAAAATCAGAATACGTTAACAATATAAATTATGGAGATGAAATAGTTGATCAATTAATTACTGTTTTTAAGATAGTAGAAAAAATTTCAATTGGAGTAGTGGTTGCTTTAATAATTGTTACGGCTTTCTTAATTACTAATACGATTAAATTAGCTATTTTCTCTAGAAAAAGAGAGATAGAAATTATGCGTTTAGTGGGAGCCTCTAATTTATCGATAAAAATACCATTTATTATTGAAGGATTATTTATTGGATCTCTAGGAGCAATTATTCCTATAATAATTACTATTTATGGATATAGTTCCCTATATAATTTCTTTGGAGGTAAATTATTTGGCTCAAGTCTGGCTAGATTAATTAGTCCAATGCCATTTGTCTATTATTCTTCTTTGTTATTAATATTAATAGGAATTATAGTAGGTATGTTTGGTAGTTATACTGCGGTAAAAAAATATTTAAAAATTTAGTCAACATCAACATAATTGTTGACTTTTTCTTTTTTTAAATGAGTAAAGATAGTTTCTCTTTTTCTTTTTCTAATAATAGGTTATAATATAAACAGGTGGAAATATGTTAACTGAAAAGATAGTTAAAGAAATATCAGAAATAAAAAAAGAAGACAAATGGATGTTAGATTTTAGACTCAACAGTTTTAGGTATTTTTTATCATGTCCTAATCCATCCTTTGGGCCAAAACTAGATATAGATTTTAATAGAATAACCTATTACAAGAAAAGAGAAGAAAAATTAACAGATAATTGGAATAATGTTTCTGATAATGTTAAAAATATATTTGATGATTTAGGAGTCATCTTTGCAGAGAAAAAATATTTAGATGGGGTTGGAGCTCAATACGATAGCGAAGTTATTTATCATAACATGATAAAAGAATTAAAAGAAAAGAATGTCATTCAGCTTTAAGACAATACCCTGATATATTTAAAAAATATTTTAATACTTTAGTTAAATATGATGAAAATAAATTTACAGCTTTAAATGGAGCAGTATGGTCAGGTGGGACCTTTATATATGTACCACCCCATACAAAATTAGATAGACCATTACATAGTTATTTTAGAATAAATACTAAGAATATGGGTCAGTTTGAAAGAACTTTAATTATTGTTGATGAGAATAGCGAATTACACTATATTGAAGGATGTACTGCCCCAACATATACAGAAGATGCCTTACATGCTGCGGTTGTGGAGATTTTTGTGAGTAAGAATGCTAAGTGCCGGTATACTACCATTCAAAATTGGTCAGCTGATGTTTATAATTTGGTAACTAAGAGAGCAATTGTTGAAGAAAATGGTTTAATGGAATGGATAGATGGTAATATTGGTTCAAAGGTTAATATGAAATACCCTACGTGTATTTTAAAAGGTCCTTATGCTAGAGGAAACTGTATTTCAGTAGCGGCCGCAGGTTTAAATCAGATTCAAGATGCTGGAGCTAAAATGATTCATTTAGCGCCTTTTACCAAGAGCAATATTGTTTCAAAATCTATTTCCTCAAATGGAGGAAATGCTATTTACAGAGGAACAGTAAAAATTTCAGAGGAAGCAGTTAACTCTATTTCTTCGGTAAAATGTGATACAATAATATTAGATGATCTATCTAAGAGCGATACAATACCCACAAATATTGTGAATAATGATAGTTCGTTTTTAGAGCATGAAGCAACAGTATCCAAAATTAGTGAAGACAAATTGTTTTATTTAATGACCAGGGGTATTAATGAGGAAATAGCAAAGGAATTAATTGTTTTAGGGTTTGTTAATGCTTTTAGAGATGAATTACCTATGGAATATGCTGTTGAACTAAATAGGTTATTATCACTTAATATTGGAGGATAGAATGAAGAAGGTATTTATAATATTAATAATAATCATTATTTTAGGTGTGGGAGGTTATTACGCCTATAATTTTTTAAATAATGTAGGAAAAAAAGGGGGAATACCTATTTTACCAATAGAACCTGAACAAGCTAACATATCTGAATATTATATTTATGGTACTACAACGAATATAAAAGGTAATTTAAATATTTCTAATTTAGATTATAAAAGTATTAAACTAGTTTTATATAATGGAGAGTTTATTGAAAAAGATATAAATGTTATTGAAGAAAATGGACTTACATTTTATATAAGTGAAGAGATAAATAATGGTATATATTTAGATGATATTAATCTTGGGGAGTATTATATGTTTATTAGATTAACTTACGATAATTCTGAAGATGTAGAAAATGATTTAGTAAGGTATTATGTTTTAAATAATCAAACCGATTATCAAGAAACCATTTACTATACAGTATCTAATTATAATAAAAAAATTATCATTAATTCACTTAATGACTATAAAACCATGATGTTAAGTGTTAAAGAGAATCAAGATAATAATATTTATGATATAGTTATTGATCCAGGACATGGTGGCATGGATGGTGGGGCATCGGCCAATGGTTATAGTGAGAGAGATTTTACCTTGGAGATTGCTAATAATCTAAAAACTTCCTTAGAAGTAATAGGTCTTAAAGTAAAATTAACAAGGGAAGAAGGTCAATTAACGGGTAATGATTTGTTAAATTCTTATGGGACTAATGGAAGGGCTGTTATCCCTGGGGAGGTTCATGCTAAATATGTATTTTCAATACATTTAAATAGTAATCCTACTACTTATGTATCGGGTCTAGAAATATATACCCCGAATAATATTGATTATACATTCGCTAAATTATTAGAGGAAAAATTAACTACTTATACAGGTTTGAACTATTCACCAAATAAAACCGATAAAGTATATAATGGTATTTATACTAGAACTTTTACTGAGAGTGAAATAGAATCATCAATTAAAGAGGCCAATGGTAAGGGAATTACTCCTTATAATGTAACAACCAATTGTAATTACTATTATATGATTCGTGAAGTTGGGGGTTATATAACCGGAGCTTATGTTGATGGTAGTGACCCTGAGAAGGGAACAAATCCCTATTATGAAAGTAATGTAGGATCCGAAAGCTATATCTTAGAGTTAGGTTATATTACTAATATAAATGATGTAAATAATTTGGTTAATAATGAAAATAAATATATAGAAGCAATTGTTGATTCTGTTAAAGATGAATTAAAAATAAATTAAAATAAGACTAAAAGATTTTGCTATAAATCTTTTTTCTTTCAAAAAGATATTTTTTAATATATAGATTAACTTTTTAGATAGTTTGTTAACTAAAAAATATGAATATTTCCAATTTGTCTTCTTCAAAGTGATATGTTAAAGTTTCGTTGAAGGAGGAGAGAAAAATGGTTAATGAAATTGTTTTAGTGGGAAGATTAGTTAAAACACCAGAGTTAAAGGTAACCGAATCTGGGAAGAAAACCACTACCATTACTTTAGCTGTTCCAAGAAATTATAAAAATATCGATGGTGAATATGATACAGATTTCTTGGATTGTACGCTATGGACAAATGTCGCTGAAAACACTACAGAGTATTGTAAAACCGGTGATATGATTGGTGTAAAGGGAAAAGTCCAAACAAGGATGATTGATCTACCAGATGGGACGAGAAAGAAAAAGACGGAGATAATTGCAGATCGAATTACTTTTTTAGGTAGTAGTAATTCAAATAAGAAAGAAGAACTTTCTTCTAAAAATGAACCTAAAAAGAAAGAAAGCAAGAATTGAAATTCTTGTTTTTTAATAAAAAAGGTAATAAATTCACTTAAAACTATTTATCTTAAATGTTAGGCATGGTATAATATAACTAAACTTATTAACAAAGTGTTATCTTTTTAGTTGAAGGGAATGAGGTATAAAATGCTAATTGAAAAAAGAATCAGAGCTTTGAGATTAGAAAAGGGGTTATCTCAACAAGAATTAGGAGATTTAGTTGGGGTTACTAAAGTATCAGTTTGTGGTTATGAAAATGGAACAAGAATTCCAAGTTTAGAAACATTTAACTTATTAGCTAATGTTTTCGAAACAACAACAGATTATCTCTTAGGAAGAGAAATCCCTGTTATTAATGAAGAAACAAAGGAATATTTAGGGGCTATTTCTAAAGATGATGTTAATCTTATTTTAGAATTACGTCATTATCCAAATCTATATGGAAGAATGTTAAAAGATACAAAAAGATTTATCTTTTTGATTAATAAAAAAATGGGATAAAGAAGGAAAGATATAATGGATATTAAGAAATTGTATGAAAATGATTATATAGGAAAAACTATTACTATTCAAGGTTGGATAAAAAACCATCGTAAACAGGCTCATTTTGGTTTTATTGATTTATCAGATGGCACTTATTTTAAAAGTCTACAAGTGGTTTATGAAGATAGTTTAACTAATTTTAATGATATTAGTAAGCTTAGAATTGGTAGTGCTATTACTGTAACAGGAGAATTAATAAAATCACCGAAGGAAGGACAAGAATTTGAATTAAATTTAAAAGAATATTTTCTTGAAGGGGATTGCCCTGAAGATTATCCTCTTCAACCAAAAAGACATTCAGTTGAATTTTTAAGAGAACAAGCTTATTTAAGACCAAGAACTAATTTGTTTCAAGCAGTTTTTAGGATAAGAAGTGTTGCAGCGATGGCTGTTCATACTTATTTTCAAGAAAGAGGATATGTTTATGTCCACACTCCTATTATCACCGCTAATGATGGTGAAGGAGCAGGCGAAATGTTTCAAGTAACTACCCTAGATTTAGGAAAAATAAAGGATGTTAAGAACATTGATTATAATAAAGATTTTTTTAGCAAAAAGGTAGGACTTACGGTAACCGGACAGCTAGAAGCAGAGATTTTTGCTATGGCTTTCAAAAAAGTTTATACTTTTGGACCAACCTTTAGAGCTGAAAATTCTAATACTAAAACTCATGCTTCAGAGTTCTGGATGATTGAACCAGAAATGGCATTTTGTGATTTAAATGGCCTAATGGATATTGAAGAAGAAATGTTGAAATTTATTGTTAAATATGTTTTGGATAAATGTCCTGAAGAAATGAAATTTTTAAATAGCTTTGTGGAGGAAGGTTTATTAGATAAACTAAATAAATTATTAAATAGTAAGTTTACGAGAATTAGTCATGAAGAAGTAATCAAAATATTAAAAGAATCAAATAAAAAATGGGAATTTATTCCTGAATATGGCAGAGATATTGCTAGGGAACATGAGAAATATATTACTGAATATTTTGATGGACCGGTCTTTATTACTAATTGGCCTAAGGATATAAAAGCTTTTTATATGAAATTAAATGATGATAATAAAACAGTAGCAGCAGTTGATTTAGAAGTTCCGGGAGCGGGAGAATTAATGGGCGGATCACAAAGGGAAGAAAACTACGAAAAACTAATTCAGAGAATGAAGGATATGAATATTTCAGAAAATAGTTTAGATTGGTATCTAAATTTAAGAAAATTTGGTGGTTGTGTTCATTCCGGTTTTGGGATGGGATTTGATAGATTACTAATATATTTAACTGGAGTAGAAAATATTAGAGATGTTATTCCTTTTCCAAGAACACCGGGGAACTGTGAATTTTAAGGAGTGGGGAGTTTGGTATGAAAAATAAAAAAATTAAAATTATTTTATTAAGTATTGCTCTTTTGATTTTAATAATTATTTTATTTAGTCTTTATAAGGAAAAAGAAATAGAGAATTATGCTATTTATCATTGTAATATTAAAATTGAAGGTGGAACTGAAACTGAAAATGATTATAAAGTATATTATGATGAGGAAAGTAATGAAGTAGTTAAGCAAGAGATAATTAAAACCTATAAATTGACTGATCCTGCTGATAAGGATAGTTTCTCAACTTTAAAATATTTGATTGCGACAGAAAATAAGGACTATGTAACTTATTCAGGAATAAGAATAAAGATATTAAAAAATAATATGGTTACTTATTCTCAAAAAATTACAGTGGATGTTTCAAAGATTAAAGATGAATATTTATCTATATTTGAAATATCTAAGACAATTAAAGAGGCAAAGGAATATTTTTCTAGTATCAATAATATCGTTTGCGAATAATTTTTTCCCAAAAATTTCTAATATTATTTGAAGTATAAAAGGACATAATATTAATAAGAAATGGAGGGAAAAAATGAAAAGAATTATATTATTTTTTGGCATTATTCTGTTATTAACGGGATGTCAGGACCAAACACTTACTTGTACAGATACTAATACCGCGACAAATGGACTTTCTAATACAACGACATATGCTATTAAATATAGGAATGATGTTGTAAGGAATGTGACGATTACCTATCATTATAATCAGGGAGATGTTGATGGTGTTAACACAGGTACCGATGGAACTACAACCGATACTAATCCAGATCGTAATGGTGTTGTTGATGGAGTAGTAGGAGATGCTATTGATGAATTTTCCGATGGCCTTCTTGAAATTTCAGGTATTAGGTCTACTTATCAGAATCAAATAACATCGTATGGAAATATTCCTGGTTTTACAAGTACCGTTGATATTGATAATGATAATGAATATAAAGTAACTTATGTAATAGATTTAACGAGAATAAATGATACTAATTTAGCAACTTTCAATGTTGATCGAAGTTTAGCAACTGCTAGAGCTAACTATGAAGGTTTAGGCTTAACTTGCGAATAGTTAAGCTTTTTTCTTGTCAAAAAAACATAATTGTTATATAATAAAATTAGATAAAAAGGTAAATTATAGAAAGAGAAGGAATAATAATGGGCTTATTTGATAAAATTAGGAATATTTTTTCTAAAGAACCCGAGAAAATTGAGAAATATAATCAAGGTTTAGAAAAAACAAGAAAAGAATTTGTTTCTAAGTTAAGTAATTTATCTAAAAAATATAAATTTGTCGATGAAAATTTTTTTGAAGAATTAGAAGATATTTTAATTATGGCAGATATTGGAGTAGATACTGTTATTAGGTTTGTGGACAAGTTAAAAGAAAGGGTAAAAAATGAAAAAATAGAGAACCCTGACTATTTGAAAGAAGTAATTGTCGATGAACTATTTATAATGTATGTTGCTAATGATATTTTGGATGATAAAATTCATTATAATGAAAAAGGACCTACAATTATGTTGTTTATGGGGGTAAATGGTGTTGGTAAAACCACTACTATTGGTAAAATAGCGGCTATGTTAAAACGGCAAAATAAGAAAGTAATGATGATTGCGGGAGATACTTTTCGAGCGGGTGCTGTTGAACAAATAGAAGAGTGGGCCATTAGAGTAGGAGTATCAATAGTTACTTCAAACAGTAAAGATCCAGCCGCGGTTATATATGATGGATTAAGTAAAGCGGATAAAGAACAATATGACGTTGTATTAATCGATACTGCAGGAAGATTACAGAATAAAACAAACTTAATGCAAGAATTATCTAAAATAAATAAAGTAATCAAAAAATATGATGACAAAGCTCCCCAGGAAACACTATTGGTAATTGATGCCACAACAGGACAAAATGGGATATCACAAGCCAAAGCATTTAAAGAAATTACTAATATTACAGGGATAGTATTAACCAAGTTAGATGGTACAGCTAAAGGAGGAATTGTTTTAGCTATTAAAGATGAAGTAGGAATACCTGTTAAATTTATAGGGCTGGGGGAAAAAGAAACAGATTTAGAGTCTTTTGATATTGAAAAATATATTTATGGTTTATTTAAGGATTTATAGAAAGGTAGAATATGGAAAAGAAAAAGAAAATTAGGAAGGAAGATACAAAGAAATATGAGATGATTTTTAGTGTCTTTGTAGGTATCATTTTTATAATATTGGTGATTTTAACAATTTGTAATCTGGCTTATTTACCTGCATGTTTAATATCTCTCAGTTTAGAGATATTCTGTGTTTGTTATTATTATATAGATGATGAAGAAAGAAAAACACTTGTCTATTCTTTATTTGGAGTAGGTGTATCCTTAATAATTATCGCAGTAGTTTATACTTTAATAAGGATAATATAATGGAGAAAAGGGATTATATAATAATTCTCTATGATTTTTATGGCGATTTGTTAAATGAAAAGCAAAGGGAATATTTTGAGAATTATTATTTTAATAATTTATCTTTATCAGAGATAAGTGATAATTTAAAGATAAGTAGAAATGCTGTACATAAAATGATAAAGGGTGCTGAGAATAAATTAATAGAATATGAGGAAAAATTATCTTTATATAGGAAAAATAATCAATTGAAATCATTAATTAAAGAAATAGATGATAAAAAAATAAAATTAGAGTTAGAGAAGCTATTATAAGGAGAATTATATGAGGGAAAAAAGAATAATTGAAATAGAAAATAGGGAATTACCAGTAGATAGCAAAAAGAAGTCAATCTTAGAAGATTATGAATTTAAAAAAAATTCAGGATTTGCCAATGTAATATTTTTTATCTCTGTTATTTTAACAGCCTGTTTATGGATTGCTCTTTTGTTAGTTAGAAAGTAGGTATACAGATGGATAATAATTCGATTTTAAAAAGATATGCATATAATTTAACAGAAGAAGAATATATTACCAATCCAGCGATAGCTAGGGAAGAAGAAATAAAGAGATTAATTTTAGTATTATTAACCCCTGAAAAATCCGCAGTTCTAGTAGGTAAGCCTGGTATAGGTAAAACAGCTATTGTTGAAGGTTTAGCCTATAAAATCCAAAATAATGATGTTCCAGAAGCTTTGAAAGGATATCGTATTTTCCGTGTTAATACCACGGCCATTATAGGTAATTATGAGGGGGAGAATCGAGTTTTAAAATTGGTTGAAGAATTAAAAAGAGAAGAAAAAATAATTCTTTTCATTGATGAATTACATACTTTAATTGGGAATGCTAGTGCGGGGGCATTAGATTTAGCTAATATGTTTAAAGAAGGTTTAAGTCGTGGAACAATTAAAATGATAGGTGCTACTACTAATTATGAATATGAGAAATATATTTTAAGAGATAAGGCTTTCGTTAGAAGATTTGAAAAAGTAGATGTTGTGGAACCAACTAAAGAAATGTGTGTACAAATATTGATACAAACACTTCCAAAATTAGAGAAACAAACTAAAGTGTCTCTAAGTTATACAAATTTCCAAAAAGAAAGAATAATGAAATTTATTGTAGATATGACTAGCGAATATAAAAGAGTTTATGAGATATCTTCAAGATATCCTGATATTTGTTTGACAATAGTTAGGCAGTTTTTTGCTAATGCTGTTTATGAAAATAGACAAACAGTAAGCTTTAAGAATATTTATGATGCAATTAGATTCACGAAAGCTGTATATCCGGATGTTATAAAAAAAGAATTAGTTATATTTGCAGAAACCTTTAAGGATGAATTGGCAACTGAGAATATTAAAGTTAATCCAGAAAATTATTTGGCTTAATAAAAGTTATTGGAGAAAAAACAATAATTTTTTTTATATAAGGTGTTAAATATCTTCTCAAAAATAAAAAAATATGATATGATTTAGAAGAGCCTAGAAGTTCTCTAGTGCTTTTTTATTTGTAGGAGGTATAAATGACGAAATATGTTTTTGTCACAGGGGGAGTTGTCTCAGGTTTAGGTAAAGGAATAACTGCTTCATCGATAGCCTTACTTTTAAAATCTAGAGGTTATAAGGTTTTTATGCAGAAATTTGATCCTTATATCAATGTAGACCCAGGAACAATGTCGCCATATCAACATGGGGAAGTTTTTGTTACAGCAGATGGTAGTGAAACAGATCTTGATTTAGGACATTATGAACGATTTATTGATGAAGAACTAAATTATTCGTCCAGTGTAACGACAGGGAAAATATACTCATCCGTTATTGAAAAAGAAAGACGTGGGGATTATTTAGGAGGTACTGTTCAAATTGTTCCACATATTACTAATGAAATAAAAAGTCGAATATATGAGGCGGGGACAATCTCTAAAGCGGATATTGTGATCACTGAAATTGGTGGTACGGTTGGGGATATTGAATCATTATCATTTATTGAAACATTAAGACAAATAAGATATGAATTAGGATATGAAAACACAATATTTGTTCATACTACTTTAATCCCTTATATCTATGGATCTGGTGAACTTAAAACAAAACCTACTCAACATAGTGTTATTGAACTTAGGGGATTGGGAATACAACCTGATATTCTCGTTTGCAGAACACCTATGTCATTAGGAGATGATATTAAGAAAAAATTATCCTTATATTGTAGCCTTCCAGACGAGAATGTTATTGAAGCTATTGATGAAAAAAATCTTTATCAAATACCATTAAATTTTCATAATCAAAAAATAGATGAATTAGTATTAAAACATTTTGATATGAAAATAACAAAGATAAATATCAAAGATTGGGTAGCATTAGTCGATATTGTAGATAATTTAAAAGGTGAAGTAGAAATAGCTCTCGTGGGGAAGTATGTAGAACTACACGATGCTTATTTATCAGTTGTTGAATCATTAAAACATGCTGGATATAAACATAATGTTAGAATAAATATTAAATGGATTGATGCTGAGGAATTGGAAAATGATTCTAACTTAAACGATGTCTTTAACAATGTCAATGGTATCATAGTCCCTGGAGGATTTGGTTCTAGAGGAATCGAAGGGAAAATAAAAGCTATAAGATTTGCTAGAGAAAATAATATTCCTTTCTTGGGAATATGTTTAGGTTTGCAATTAGCCATAATAGAATTTGCTAGGAATGTTTGTGGCTTAATAGATGCTTATTCAACTGAATTTGATGAGGTATGTAAAGATCCAATTATTGATTTAATGATGGATCAAAAGTCTATTGTTAACATGGGAGGAACGCTTCGTTTAGGGAACTATGAATGTAGTCTAAAAAAAGATTCGTTAGCGTACGCTGATTACAAGCAAGATGTTATTATGGAAAGGCATCGCCATCGTTATGAATTTAATAATGCCTATAAAGAAATTTTGGAAAAAAATGGAATGGTTTTTTCGGGATATAATAAAGAGTCAAATTTAATTGAAATTGTTGAAATACCGGATCATCCTTATTTTATTGCTTCACAGTTTCATCCAGAATTTAAAAGTAGACCAATTAGACCACATCCTTTATTTGATTTCTTTATTGGAGCCTCTATCAAAGGTAAGAAATAATATAGAAAAAATACTAGTTCTTAATTAGTATTTTTTCTATATAACAAACAATTAAGTACATTAGATAGGAAACAATCATCAATATAATAATGCCGGACATAACTAAGTTTAAGTTAAATACTTGGGAACCATACATTATTAAATAACCAATTCCTTGTTTGGAAACAAGGAGCTCTCCCATGATAACTCCAATTAAAGACATAGAAACATTTATTTTTAGACAACTAATAATAGTGGAGTAACTACTTGGTAAGACAACTAATTTTAATATTTGGAATTTATTAGCTTTAAAAGACTTAAGAAGATTTATTTTATTTATATCAGTATTAATAAAACCATTATATACTGTAATTATTGTTACAATCACTGAGATAAGTAGAGCCATAATAATAATAGATTTGATATTGGCTCCTGCCCAGATAATAATAATAGGTCCTAAAGCTACCTTAGGAAGACTATTAAGAATAGTTAGATAAGGATCAATAACTTTATAAACAAATTTATTCCACCATAATATAATAGCCATAATTGTACCAATTAAAGTCCCTAACAAGAAACTAATTATTGTTTCATAACAAGTGATACCAATATGGGGGAATAGATTGTTTTTATTATATAGATCAAGAATAGTAGATAATATTTTACTAGGTGAAGAAGTTATAAAAGTATTAATAATTCCTCTTATAGATAGATATTCCCAAATAAAGATAATTACTATAAGAGCTATAATCTGAACTAAATGGATTATAATATTATTTATCTTTATTCTTTTTAGATATTTATTATATTCACTACTATACATGGAAATCAAGTTCCTTCCATATATCTTGATAATAACCCGCAAATTCTTTACACTTTCTATTTTCAATTGGGGTACTAAAATTAGTCAAATTGATGTCAAATATCCTTTTTATTTTTGCGGGTCTACTTGATAAAACAATAATACGATCAGCCATTGAAATAGCCTCTGAAATATCGTGAGTAATCATAAGGGTAGTTTTCTTTTCTTGTTTAATAATTCTGAAAACATCATCGGATACTGCTAATCTTGATTGATAGTCAAGAGCAGAAAAGGGTTCATCAAGAAGTAAAATATCGGGATTAGTAGCTAATGTTCTAATTAAGGCGACTCTTTGACGCATACCCCCGGATAAATTATTTGGATATTT
>CAYWKX010000012.1:0-24328 GCA_964459185.1 uncultured Muribaculaceae bacterium
AACGGCTACTCGTAAAAGAGTTGGTAGAGGTTGTGGCAGTGGTCTTGGTAAAACAAGCGGAAAAGGACATAAAGGGCAAAATGCTAGAAGTGGTGGTGGCGTAAGACTAGGTTTCGAAGGTGGCCAATTACCATTATTCAGAAGAATAGCTAAAAGAGGATTTAATAATTATAATTTTAGAACAACTTATGCAACTGTTAATATTAATAATTTAAATATTTTTGATGATGGAACAGTTGTAACAATAGAATTGTTAAAAGAAAAAGGATTAATAAAAAAAGAATTAGACGGAGTTAAAGTTTTAGGCACTGGAGAATTGACAAAGAAAATTACTGTTAAAGCAAATGTATTCTCTAATAGCGCTAAAGAAAAAATAGAAGCTATTGGTGGCAAAATAGAGGTGATTTAGATGTTTAAAAATCTAAAGTTGGTTTTTAGTCCAAAAAACAAAGACATTAGAAGTAGAATTATTTTTACTTTAATTTGCTTATTAGTTTTTTGTGCTGGGACGACAATACCTGTACCTGGAACAGAAGGTTCTATCTCTGATTTGGGACTATGGGAATTATATAATGCTATTGGTGGAGGTGCCCTAAGGCAATTTTCAATTTTTGCTTTGGGAGTTATGCCTTACATTTCAGCATCTATTCTTACTAGTATTTTAACTCAAGTAGATATAATTCCTTATTTTACAGAATTAAAAGAGCAAGGGGAACAGGGTAAACAAAAATTAAATCAAATAAATAGATATATAGGTCTTGTTCTAGCTTTGCTACAAGGCTTTGTTATGGCATTTGCCTTTGTTAAAGACGGAACAACAATAGAATATTTTAAAATAGGGGTTATCTTAACGGCTGGGACAGCTTTCCTATTATGGTTAGGGGATCAGATAACTGCTAAAGGACTAGGTAACGGAATATCTTTATTAATTATGGCAGGTATTATTCTAACAATGCCTAAGATGTTCATTGATACTTTTCAAGCTTTAATAATAGATAGTACTGGTACTTTATTTATTGGAGTAATTAGTTTTTCAGTCTTTATCCTATTTTATTTATTAATAATTGTGGGAATCATTTTTGTTGAAAAAAGTGAAAGAAGAATACCAATACAGTATTCAACTCAAACGACTTCGGCTTATGGGAAAAGACAAAACTATATTCCATTTCGATTAAATTCGGCAGGAGTTATGCCAGTAATATTTGCTTCGGTTATCTTTTCAATACCATCATTTATTACAAATTTAGTCGGTACTGAAAGTGGTTTTTCAACCTTTGTCACTAAATATATAAACTATAACACTCCAACTGGTTTTGTTATTTATATAGTGTTTATATTTATATTTGGATTTTTCTACACATTCTTTCAGATTAATCCTGAAGAATTAAGTAAAAATCTTAACAGACAGGGTGGTTATATACCGGGAGTTAGACCAGGTAAGGAAACTAAAAATTATATTATAACAATTTTAGGAAGAATCACTTTATTGGGATCAACCTTTATTGCTATAATCGCAGGACTTCCAATTATATTTAGTAGTTTTGTTTCAACCAATTTACCAACTAGTGTTTCAATCGGGGGAACAGGATTATTAATTGTTGTTGGAGTAGCCTTAGAAACATATAGACAATTAGAAAGTAGTTTAGTTAACAGAAATTATAATTATAAGGGAGTTAGATAAATGAAAAATATTGTTTTAATCGGAGTACAAGGTTCAGGGAAAGGAACTTTAGCCAAAAAAATAAAAGAAGAATTAGGTTATGCTCATATTTCGGTAGGAGATATTCTAAGACAAAGAGCTAAAGTTGGAGATGCTTTAGGAATAGATATAAAAAATTTAATTGATAATGGTAATATGGTTTCAAATGATATTGCTTTTCGAATAATAAAAGAAGAAATAACCAAGGAAGAATGCAAAAACGGATATATCTTAGATGGATTTCCAAGGAGTATTGAGCAAGCCAAAGGTTATGAAAAAATTTTGCAAGAAACAAAGAAAGATATTGGAGTTGTCATAAATTTAGATGCTCCGATTGATGTTATCAAAAAAAGAATCTTAGGAAGACGTGTATGCAAGAAATGTGGATCAATATATAATATTGATACTCCTAGCTTAATGCCAAAACAGGAGGGTATTTGCGACTTATGTGGCAATACCTTACAACAAAGAGAAGATGATAACAATGGTGAAGCTTTGGAAAAAAGGATAGATACCTATCATCTTGTTACAGAACCATTAATAGATTATTATAAGAGCCTGGGAGTCCTAGAAACAATTTTTATTGATGATAATTCTACAGTTGAAGGCAATTTTGAAAAAGTAAAGAAGTTAATATGATAAGTATAAAGAGTGATTATGAAAAAGCTTTGATGAAAGAAGCAGGACATATTGTTTATTTAACTCATCAGTATTTAAAACCTTATATTAGGCCGGGGATTACTACTAAAGAGTTAAATGATTTAGCAGATGCCTTTATCCGTGATAAGAAAGCTATCCCATCATTTAAGGGATTCCATGGTTATCCTGGAAGTATCTGTACTTCTATTAATGAAGAAGTAGTTCATGGGATACCATCTAATCGTAAATTAAAAAATGGTGATATTATTGGTATTGATATTGGGGCTTGCTATAAAGGATATCATGGGGATTCCGCTTGGAGTTATCCAGTTGGAGAATTACCTATAGAAAAGAAATATTTGCTGGAGCATACAGAAAAAGCACTATACGAAGGATTAAAACAAGTGAAAGATGGCAATAGAGTTGGAGACATATCTAATGCTATTGAGACTTATGCTAAAAGACATAAATTAGGAATAGTAAAAGAGCTAATTGGTCATGGAGTAGGAAATAAGTTACATGAAGAACCAGATATCCCTAATTATGGAGATAAAAATACTGGTCCTATTCTTAAAGAAGGAATGACTATTGCTATTGAACCAATGTTAAATTTGGGAACAGCAAAAATATTCGTTTTAGAGGATGATTGGACAATAATAACAGGTGATAATAAAGCCTCAGCCCACTTTGAACATACTGTTCTAGTCACAAAAGATGGGTATGAAATCTTAACAGGAGATGATAAAAATGAGTAAAGAAAATATCATTGAAACCGAGGGTAAAGTTATAGAAATAATAACCGGAGGTAAATTTAGAGTAGAAATAACTGGGGGACACATTGTCGAAGCCCATGTTTCTGGTAAAATGCGCGTAAATAATATACGTATTTTACTAGGTGATACCGTAGTTATAGAATTGTCACCGTATGACTTAACACATGGGCGAATAATTTATAACAAGAAATAGGAGGAATAAAAATGAAAGTTAGAGCGTCAGTCAAAACTATGTGTGAAAAATGTAAGATAATCAAAAGAAAAGGTAAAGTTATGGTAATTTGTAAAAATCCAAAACATAAGCAAAAACAAGGTTAATAAGGAGGAAAAAATATGGCACGTATTAAGGGTGTTGATATACCTAATGATAAAAAAGTTGAAATATCATTAACTTATATTTATGGTATTGGAAGAAATTTAGCAAGGGAAATTATTTCTAATGCTAAAATTGATGAAAACAAAAAAGCAAAAGATTTAACGGAGGAAGAAATCGTTAAGATCAGAAAAGAAATTGATAAACATTCTGTTGAGGGTGACTTAAGAAGAGAAATAAATATGAATATTAAAACCAAAATGGAAATCAATTCTTATCAAGGTACTAGACACAAAAAAAACTTACCAGTAAGAGGACAAAGGACAAATAGAAATGCTAGAACTCGTAAAGGTAAAGGCAAGACTATTGCCAATAAGAAAAAATAATTAAGGAGGAAGTTTTATGGCTTATAAATCAAGGAAAAGAAAAGTAAAGAAAAATATTCCTATGGGGGTCGCTCATATTCAAGCAACATTCAATAATACAATCATAACTATTACTGATAGAGATGGAAATGTTGTTAGTTGGTCATCTTCTGGAACCCAAGGTATAAAAGGAAGTAAAAAATCAACACCATTTGCAGCAGGTACATCTGCTGAAGCTGCAGGAAGAGCAGCCTATGAAATGGGAATGCGAAGCGTTGATGTCTTTGTAAAAGGATTAGGTGCTGGTCGTGAGACAGCTATTCGTTCACTACAAACAGCAGGACTTGAAGTTAAAACAATAACAGATGTAACACCAATTCCTCATAATGGATGCCGTCCATCAAAAAGACGTCGTGGGTAAAGAAAGGGAGTGTTTTAGATGTTAAAATTTGAAAAACCAAATTATAAAGTAAAGGACTATATTGAAAGTAATTATTATGGAAAATTTGAGATTGAACCATTAGAGAGAGGGTTCGGGACAACTTTAGGAAATGCTTTAAGAAGAGTAATGCTATCATCTTTACCAGGTAATGCTATTACAAGTGTAAAAATTGATGGAGTAGCTCATGAATTTCAGAAAATTGATGGAGTTATCGAAGATGTAACTGCTATTGTTTTAAATTTAAAAGCAATCGTTCTAAAAAACCATGGAGAAGATGGCAAAATAATTAGATTAAGTGGTAAGGGACCAATTACTTTAACAGCAGCAGATATTGAAAAGGATTCAGATGTAGAAATCTTTAACCCTAATCAAGTAATTGCTACCTTAGCTGAAGGTGGCTCAATAAAAATGGAAATGACAATTGGAAGTGGTCGTGGATATGTAATATCAGATGAAAATAAAAAGCTATTTAAAGATAAAGTTAATGTTATAGCAATTGATAGTTTATATTCTCCAATTGAAAGAATTAACTATGAAGTAGAATCTGCTCGTGTTGGACAAAACAATAATTATGATAAATTAATATTTGAGGTTTGTACTAATGGATCTATTACTCCAGAAGAAGCAATTGCCTTAGCAAGTAGAATTTTAATAGAACATCTAGAAATTTTTACTGAATTAAATGAAATAGCGGATGAAACTGGATTAATGATTTCTAAGGTTGAGGATCCAAATCTTAAGGTTTTAGAAACTTCTATTGAGGATTTAGATTTATCTGTTAGAGCTTATAATTGCTTAAAAAGAGCAGGCATTCTAACTCTACATGATTTAATAGATAAGAGTGAAAATGAAATGATGAAAATTCGTAACTTAGGTAAAAAATCCTTAAAAGAAGTTATGGATAAAGTAAAAAGTATGAATTTAAGTTTTAGAAAAGAAGATTAACAGTAAGGAGGAAAAGACTATGGCATATAGAAAATTAGGTCGAAGCAATAAACATCGTAGAAGCATGTTAGCATCTTTAACCAAAGAACTAATTAAACATGAGAAAATAGTTACTACTGAAGAAAGGGCTAAAGAACTAAGAAAATGTTTTGATAAGATGGTATCTTATGGAAAAAAAGGGACTTTAGTATCCCGTCGTCTAGCTTTAGCATTTTTACATAATGATAGTGATTGTGTTAAAAAATTATTTGAAGATTTATCAGTAAGATATAAAGATAGAGATGGTGGCTATACTAGAATAATAAAGATGAATGAAAGAAAAGGAGATAATGCCCTAGAGGTCGTTATTGAATTAGTTTAAAAAAAGATAATACTTATCTTTTTTTTATAGTAAAAATATGATAGAATAAAAAAACTATTTTGGGAGGTAAGAAATGTCGGGGTAATTAAAGTTACTAAAAAAAATTAAAAAAATATTTAGAAACAGAAAAAAAAGTAAAAGATAAGGAAGTATCAAGAAGAAGAATAGTTAGGAATCTAATATTAAAATCGTGAACAGAAGAAGAAATGTATATTTATAATAGCAATTCTCTTTTAAGTCCTGCTTTGTGGTATAGGAAAAATTGTACTGAAAAGGATTAAAAATATTTTATATTAACGGATAGTAAAAATCTTTTTACACATGATGAAATCGAAGGTCTATATTATGAAATTTATTCATAAAAAAAAAGATTAAAACAAAAATAATAGTCAACTAATTTGCAAATATGAATAAAATATGGTATAATCAATACATTAGTGGCACATTATTCTAGTCAATAAACATTGTGAAGACGAGCCTAAAAATTCGTTATAAGAGCACATCGATGAAACTTTTGGTGTCTGCTTTAAACGCCCAGTTTGGGGTGGATGCTGGAAGAAGAGGTTATGGACGCTCATAATGGCATATGACAACGATCCATTTCTTCGTGGAGACTCATACTTGTATATCGCCTATACAGACAACTTGACGGACTTTATATGAAATGAGATAGAACCTATTTTTGACGAAAGTTATGAATAGAGTAGCTTGACTTGAGTGGTTGGTGGGGATTTTAGAATAAACTATTAATTGGTAGGCCAACTAATTAATAAAATTGCTAAATGAAACATTAATTGCAACAGAGTATTAACAATAAATATTGGTGAGGAAAACTTCTAGGGTGCACATTGATATAGGGTTATAGTACGTACTAAGTGGCGATCAAGCTATAGTTATGGAAACTTACTATCTAATCTTTTAAAAGGGAACTGCTTCTTGGTGACGAGAAGTAAGATTAGGGGAAAACCTGCTTGACCTAAGACGTAAAGTTACCTATGTTAATAGCCAGCTAATTTAATTGAGGATAATAAAGGCAATGAGACAAAAAAAGAAAAAAAGTTATATTGATGGTATTTGGATAATAAAGATTATAACATTTGCTTTTTTTATGTCTTTATTTTTTTCTTTTACCTCAGAAAAAGTCATTTCTAATACTAATATTATTTTAAGTATAATCGTACTTCTATTTTTTATTTTTTTGGGAGTTATTTTTGATATTATCGGGGTTGCAATTGCAGTCTCTGATGAAAAACCCTTCCATGCAATGGCTACCAAAAAAATAAAAATAGCTAAGATGGCCATTATTTTAAAGAAAAATTCAGATAAAGTATCAAGTTTCTGTAACGACGTTATTGGAGATATTTGTGGAGTAATAAGTGGTAGCTGTGGAGTTGTTTTAGCAACTAAACTAACTAATATTATGAATATTAATTTAGTTTTAACCACCCTAATTATAACGGCTTTAATTTCGGCATTAACAATTGGGGGAAAGGCCTTAGGGAAGGGTACTGCCATTAAAAAAGCTCATAATATTCATCTTAAGGTTTCGGAAATATTATCTATTTTTTATAAAAAGTAACTAAATACAACCTAAAAAGTTGTTTTTTTTTAATACAAAAGTAATAAATCTTCGTTGACATTAAAGTCAATAAATGATATCATTAATAATAGAATAGGAAATATATCAAGTAGGAGGAAATAAATATGGAGTCAATTTTATCAGCTACTGCTATTTGTATTGGAATAATGCTTGGACTAGCCTTTTTAGGTTTAGGAATAGGAGTAGGTTTACTAGGTGGTAGAGTAGCAGAAGCGGTAGGTAGAAATCCAGAGACAAAAAACGATGTTGTTCATTCTGTAATGACTATTTTAATTATAACATCAGTATTTTTATTATTCTTATTTGCTTTCTGTTTTGTTCTTTTATTCTTTAATCCTTTGGTAGGATAATATGCCATATTTATTTATTTTAATATGTTTGGTTATTATTTTACTAATAGTGCTCATGTTCATAACCTTAAGAAATACCGTTGAGAAAATAAATAATCAAACAAGGGCATACTTTGTTGATAAATTACAAGAATATGATGATTTAATCGATGTAAAAGAAGCTAAATTAAAAGATATTAATGATCAAATAAAGAATAAAAATATAAATAAAACTGAAAGAGATAACAATAACAAAGATGATTATGAATTTGATAGTAATATTATTGATTTGTTTAATTCTACTGATTATCAGGACAAAAATATCTTTGAATTAAATAGAAAAATTAATGAAAAGTTCGTAATTAATTATGATAAATTAGTTAAAGATTTTGTCAGTTATACAAATAGTAATAATAAATATGATTTTTGCTTAAATTTAAGAAATAGGTTTAATAGTGATAAAATATATGAATTAAAATTATTGTTGCCTGACCAGTTAGATAATTATTTACAGACATTTTTAACTGAGGAAGAATATGCAATTTATTTAGCATATAGGAAAATAACTGATTCGAATAGCATCGAAGGTTTTATTAATTATTTGGATGAATTAGCAGTTTTAAATAATCCACATATTAATATTTATGTTGGTAATAAGAATGAAAATTATGATTATTTAAGTAAATATATTAAAACCAAGGTAGTTAAAGATATTTATAAAGGAATAAAAATAGTTTATAAAAATAAAATTTATGATTTTAGTTTAAACGAAAGGAATGTCTAAAATGGAAGAGGTTGCTAGTAAGATAGAGAAAGCTTATGAAGGAATAAAAAATAATGACAATGTTTATACTACTGGTCATGTAATCAAAGTTAATGATTATATTATTGAAGTAAATGGTCTTAATGATATTTCTTTTCATGAAGCTATCAGTGTTGATGGAAAAGCTGATGGCTATGTTTTTGGCGTACAACCTAATAAAGTTATTGTTTCACTGGTTAATATTAGAGAACAGGTAAAACCGGGTGATTTGGTATATGGATTAAAAAAAGACTTTAAATGCTTATTTAGTTTTGATTCGATAGGTAAAGTTATCGATATTTTTGGTAATGATTTGATTGCAAATAAAAAGTTTGATAATCTTGTTGAATTAAATACCGAAAATAGTCCTATCCCTTTAATGGATAGAGGATTGGTTACTAGAGAATTACTTACGGGGATTGTTGGTATTGATTTAATGTATCCGATTGGAAAAGGGCAAAGACAATTAATAATCGGAGATAAAAAGACTGGAAAAACCCAGATTTGCTTAGATACTATTGTTAATCAAAAGGATAAAAACGTTATTTGCCTATATATAGCAATTGGTAAGACAAAAAAAGAAGTTAAAGATATCTATTATGAACTTACAAAAAGAGGGGCAGCTAGTTATACCATTATTTTAGCATCATTTCAAGATGAATTGCCTACTAGAACATATTTAACACCATATGTTGGTTTATCTATTGCAGAAGCCCTAATGTTACAAACCTATGATGTTTTAGTAGTTATAGATGATTTAAAAAAGCATGCAGATATTTATCGTCAAATATCTTTAGCTAGTAAAAAAACTCCAGGTCGTGATGCTTATCCAGCAGATATTTTTTATACCCATTCAAGATTATTGGAAAAAGGATGTCAACACGTAAATGGGGGATCAATTACTATTTTACCAATTGTTGAAACAAAGACATCCGATGTAACTGATTACATTTCCACTAATATTATATCAATTTGTGATGGCCAAATAGTCTTGTCATCTAAGTTATTTAACAAAGGAGAAAAACCAGCCGTTGACTATGGACTTTCTGTATCTAGGCTTGGGGGTAATGTTCAAGATGATAAAATTAAAAAGGTTGGTAGTTTAGTTCGAAGAGAGTTGTTGGCATATCTAGATGTTAGAGAAATATATGAACTTGCTAATATTGATGAAATGAGCCCAGAACTACAACAGAGAATTAAGGATGGTAAGAAAATCTTAGATAGTTTAAAACAATACAAGTTTAGTCCTAAAACAAAGGAACAAATGTTAAAATTATATGAATTTTTGTTAAAGAAAGAGATTAAATAAAAAGAATAGAGGTGCCAAAATGGAAGTTGGTAAAATTATTTCAATTTTCGATATCAGTATTGAAGTAATACTAAGTGATACAAATATTAAAATTGGAGATATTCTTGAAACAGAGGATACCAAATATGCTTTTGAGGTCTATGAAATTAATAACATAAGTGCTATTTGTGTTAGTTTAAAATCCACTAGAGGATTAAAAAAAGGCACAGTTGTTAAGAAGAAATCATCTGGGATTGAATTCGAATATTCCGATAAAGTATTAGGCCGTATTTTTGATTCTTATGGTGGACCAATCGACAATCAAAAATTCAATTCGGAACGTAAGAAAGTAATAGAAAATATACCAGTATCTTTAAAGAACATTGACACAGAGGATGATATTTTATGGACTGGTATTAAGGTAATCGATTTCTTTGCACCTTTACAAAAGGGATACAAAATGGGATTATTAGGAGGAGCCGGAGTAGGTAAAACTGTTCTTATAAAAGAATTAATTCACAATATTTATTCTTCTTCTAAAACCAATGCTGTTTTCGTAGGAGCCGGAGAACGTACCCGTGAAGGAAAAGAACTATATGAAGAAATGAAAAAAGGTAACTTACTCGACAAAATATGTATGGTCTTCGGAGTTATGGGAGATACCCCTGTTTCTAGAAGTAAATCCATTTATTCTGGTTTAACGGTGGCAGAATATTTAAGAGATGTAAAAAAACAAGACGTTTTAAT
The DNA here is from genome assembly GCA_964459185.1 of uncultured Muribaculaceae bacterium. Lineage (GTDB taxonomy): Bacteria > Bacillota_I > Bacilli_A > RF39 > UBA660 > CAYWKX01. The sequence continues at coordinate 10,304 of CAYWKX010000012.1, forward strand.
CTTTATTGATAATATCTACCGTTTCATGCAAGCTAAAGCAGAAATAGCTACAGAATTAAAACAAATATTAATTGAGAATGGTTATCCCGCTAATATGGGCAATGAGATAAGTAAAATAGAGGAAAGAATTTCTTCTACTGAAGATGGATCAATTACTTCTTTCCAAGCTATATATATACCCGCGGATGATATAACTGATGATGCTGTTCAAACGGTTATGTCCTATATGGATGGACAAATTGTTTTAGATAGAAAAATTGCTGAACTAGGTTTATATCCAGCTATAAATGTTTTTAAATCAAACTCTAAACTGGTAGATTCTGAAAAAATTGGAGATAGACACTATCACTTAATCGAAGAGGTATTAAAATACTTAAGTAGATACCAAGAATTAGAAGAAATAATTGCTGTTTTAGGTATTGAAGAATTGTCAGAAGAAGATAAATCAATTTTCTATCGTTCTCGTAAGTTAAGATATTATTTTTCCCAACCTATGTTTTCAGCAGAATCATTCACTAATTTGAAAGGTGAGTTTGTAAAGATTGAAGATATTTTAATTGATGTTGAAAATATTTTATCTGGAAATTATGATGAAATAGATGAATCTAAATTTTTATTTAAAGGTAAGTACCATGAATGAAGAAAATAATAGAGGCATAAAAGTAAGAATATTCAATTTAGAAAAAGGTTTAACAGAATATGAAGATATTAAAATAATTCGTATTATAAGTAAGGAATATAATATTTTAATTATGAAAGATTATTTGCCTATTATTGGAGAAATTGAAGGAAGTATTGACATAAAATCTGATACTATTGATTTATCAATGAAAAATATTAAAGCCTTTTATATGAATAGTAATAATGTCTTTAATTTAATAATAAAAGAGGTATAAAATGGATTATACAAGAATTATTAAGGAATTAACTATTTTCGTAGTAATAACAATAATCTTTTTAATTATTTTAAAAGTTATTTTATTAGTTAGACTAAAACAATTTAAATTAGATAAAAAGAAATTAAAAATGTATGGTTTATTGCTAAATTTAAATGAAAAAGCCATCATGGCTATAACTTGTGTTTTTCTAAATTATATATTTTTAATTTATTTATTAGTAACATTCAGAGATATCAATATCATTTATATAATTTTTACTTTTTCTTTGGTCATTGTAAGTGGTATTTTAAACTCCAAAAAGGTCAAAATAATTTTAGATGTTTTACTAAATGCCATTAATTGTATTGCAATTAAAATAATATATTTATTATATAACTACTATAATAATGAATACATGTCAACAATAGTCCTAATAGGGTTAGTGTTAGTTATAATTTTTTCTTTTCTTTATTTTACCTATAACATGTTCCGTTCATTAAATAATATTGTTGCGGGACAAAAATATTTAAATAAAAAAAATTATCAGATATAAGGTGATATTATGCGTATAAAAAATGTTGTTCAAGTTATGTATTTTCACTCACTCTTGAGAGTAGATAAAGCTATAAAAAAAGCTAATAGTTTTCGTGATGTTGGTGAAGAAATAACTAAACTAATGAGTAGGATTATCTACAATAAAAATTTAGTTTTAGATAAAAAAGTTTTAATTGCAGATCCATCTAGACCAAAATTAAATATTTATATAGCCAATGATTATGGTTTTTGTGGTAATTTTAATTCTCAAATTAGACATCAAATAATGCTAGATAAAGATGATAATAAAATAATTGTTGGTAAAAAAATACCTAATCATTATAAAAATGTAATTTTGAAAATTGAAAAAGATGATTTTGAAAAAAGATTTAAAGAAATAGAGAAAACAATTGATAAATCAATATTAGAATCCTCTTATGGTGAAATAAATCTATATTATAACCATTATTATAGCTCAACTTCATTCGACTTCTTAAAAATAACTTTATTTCCTTTAGAGTTTTCTGGTAAATATTATGAGGGAGAGGATTTTATACATGAAACTGATATAACTAAGATGTTAAAAAGTCTATTAGCTTTTTACATCTGTTTTGAATTAAAAATATGTGAATCCAATTCTTCTGCTGCCGAAAATATTATTCGTAGTCAAATAACCAAAATAGCCTTGGATAAAATAAAAGAAAAAGAAGAGGAAATTAAAAGTATTAATCTTAAAAAAGAGAAGGAAAAGACAATTTTAAAAACAGTTGAAAATTATAAAAAAGTCGTATCGGGAGGTATTTATGAACGAGAGATATAAAAATCTAAAGACAGAATTATTATTAAATAATAAAGATGAAGCGAAAGTTAAGGAATATAAGAAAGTCTTTAATGATTATTATAAAGATTTAGAATTACAATACAATAATTCTTATTCCAAACAAAATAATCTTGCTTTAACCTTAAATAAAGAGCAAGAAAGGTTGACTATCTTAATTGGATTAATAAAAAACAGGATTAAAGAAGTATCTATATTAGAAAAGGAATATAAAAAAATAACCCTTGAAGGTATTAATAGTAATCATATCTTAGGATTAAATAATTTAGAATCATATCAACAAAGATTAATCAATATTAATCTTTATCTAGAGTGTTTAGAGGAATATAAAAAATTAAAGCAAAAAAATGAAGAGTTAACTGAACAATTGATTAATGATTCATCAAATAAGGATAATATTTCCTTACAAATAAAAGAAACGGAAGAAAAAGTATCTAAACTAATTAAAAAAATAACTATTCCTGAGATTATATCTATTTTATATGAATTTTGTATTATAGATACCTATAATATAAATAAATTAAATAAAGAAAATCTTTTTAATGAAAGAAAAGATATAATTATTCATGAGGAAAAGATAATTGAAAAGGAAGTATTTGTTCCCTTAGAAGAAGAGAAGAAAAGTATTGAGAGTATCCCTATAATTGATAAATTGGGGACAGTTCAACCAGTTTCTAAGATAAAAGAAATAGAGAACATTCAAAAAGAACATTCTGATATAAATTTACCGGATTTTGGTATAAATAGTCAAAATCCAATATCTTTAGATAATCAGCAATATTTAAAAGGAGAAAAATAGTCAAAATTTAATAAAAAGACTTGCAATTTTTATAATAATCTGTTAATATTATCATATAGGAGGATTAAGAATAATATGGAAGAAAATGGAAAAGGACTTTTTTATGGTGTAATAGGTGTCGCAACACTTATCGTAGCCATAATAGGAGCAACATTTGCATACTTTACCGCAACTGCAACTAATAATACTGTAATCGTTGGTACTGCTGCAACATCCGGGTTAACTTTAACGGTTTCTTTGGTGTCTACAAGTGCAACTGGACCAATGGTACCACAATTGGAGGCAGGTATAGCTTCTGCACTTGGTGCTACATCATCATGTGTTGATGGCACAGGAAATACAGTATGTAAGGTTTATAAAATATCTATAGAAAATACTGGTACTTCTGCAGTTGTGGTTGATGGGACATTAACTTTGGCAGCAAATACTGGAGCAACATTTACTAACTTAAAATGGTCACAATTAGCAACCGCAACTACTGAACAAGCATCACCAGTTTATAATGCTAGTAGTACTACAGCTTTAGTTTCGGGAGAGGCCTTGGAACCAGTTGTTGCACCTACAGGATCCGGTGTCGATTATGCTGAATATTATGTAGTAGTATACATTAAAGAAACAGGTTCTGTGCAAAATGAAACAGATACTGGTTCATTTATTGGAACAGTAACCTTTAACTCAGCTGGTGGCAGTGGAGTAACTTCTACTTTCACAAGTTAGTATAATCATAAATATTATTAAACATAACTAAAAATAGTTAATACTAATTAACTATTTTTTCTATACAATAATTTTAATTTATGTTATTATAAATATTAAGGAGGAATCTAAATGGAGGAATTTAATAAACAAAGGAAAGATTATTTATCTTGGGATGAATATTTTATGGGGATAGCCCAACTTTCTGGTTTAAGAAGTAAAGACCCCAATACACAAGTAGGAGCATGTATTGTGGGGACAGATAACCGTATTCTATCAATTGGGTATAATGGCGCTCCTAATGGCTTTAAAGATGATTATTTTCCTTGGGATCGAGAAGGAGATCCGCTTGAAACAAAATATTTATATGTAGTTCATGCGGAAAGAAATGCTATTTTAAATTATCGTGGCAGTAGAAGAGATTTAGAAGGAAGTAAAATATATGTTGATTTATTCCCATGTAATGAGTGTGCTAAGGAAATAATCCAATCAGGTGTTAAAGAAGTTGTTTATTTATCAGATAAATATGCTGACACTAAAGAAACTATTGTTGCCAAAAGATTATTTGATCAATGTGGTGTTTCATATAGACAGTTAAAGCCAGAAAACGAAGAGATTAAATTAAGGTTACGTAAATGAATATTGAAATAAATGGTTTGTATAAACATTTTAAAGGTGACATCGTTAAAGTGTTAACGTTAGCCACTCATACTGAGAATAATGAGGTATTAGTTATTTATGAACATAATAATCAAGTATGGGCCCGTCCCATTAGTATGTTCCTATCAGAAGTAGATAAAGAAAAATATCCGGAGGCTACCCAAAAATATCGCTTTCAGTTAATCGATAATGAACAAACAGTTTAATAAAGGGGGATATAATGACACTCACAAGGGCAAAAGAATATCTTAAGCAATATAAATTAGATAACAGAATCTTAGAATTCCCAATATCAATTGCTATAGTTAGTGAAGCTGCTATTGAAATAGGATGTCAAGAGGGGGAGATTGCTAAAAGCCTAGTTTTTATTGTTAATGATAGGTACATTTTAATTATAACTGCGGGGGATGTAAAGGTCGATAATCGTAAATTTAAAGAAGAATTTAATGCTAAAGCTAAAATGCTAGATAAGGACTCAGTGGAGGATAAAATTGGTCATATGGCTGGAGGAATTTGTCCGTTTGGTATTAATAAAGAAGTAGAGGTTTATTTAGATAGTTCATTAAAGAGATTTACCCATGTTTATCCAGCGTGCGGTAGTTCAAATTCTGCGATTAGATTAACGATCTTAGAATTAGAGGAATATTCTAATTATAAAAAATGGATAGATGTATGTATCTAACCAAGGGCAATGTCTAATATCATCATAATAGAAAATCCAATTAGAGTAAATAAGGCCATTAGGTCTTTTTTCTTATTAGTTTGACTTTCAGGAATTAATTCTTGAACTACTACATAAATCATAGCCCCCGCTGCAAAAGATAAGAGATAGGGAAGACAAAGTCGCATTTTTAAAACAAGTAATGCTCCTATAACTCCTGCTAATGGTTCAACAAGACCGCTTAATTGACCATAAAAGAAAGATTTTCTTCTTGAATATCCCTCTCGTCTTAAAGGAACCGAAACTGCTGTTCCTTCAGGAAAGTTTTGAAGGCCAATTCCTAAAGCTAACAAACAAGCTGCCGATAAAGTTGCTCCATCTAATCCATAATTAATAGAACCAAAGGCAACTCCTACAGCTAAACCCTCAGGAATATTATGTAAAGTAATTGACATAATTAAAAGTAAACTTCTTTTTTTAGTGGAATTAATATTCTTTTTGCTTAAAATATTATATACTTTATCACCAACAAAAAGAAATAATCCCCCTCCAAGAAAACCAATAAAGGTAACTAACCAGGTTATCATTTTTAAGTTGTTAGCCATTTCTATCGCTGGACTAAGTAGCGATAAGAAAGAAGCCGCAATCATAACACCAGCAGCAAAACCTAACATCCCATCTAAAAAACTTTTATTTACTTTTTTAAATAGGAAAACTAAAGCAGCTCCTAATAAAGTAATAAAATAAGTAAATAATGTTGCAATAAAAGCCTGGATAATATTATTTAAATTAATAAAAAAATCAATCATTTTCCCACCATATTATTATATGTAAAAATATTGTTAGAGTTAAGGATATCAAAAGAAGTATTCCATATAGTAAACTTGTTGCTTTTTCTTTTAAATAATTGTATACTTATCATGATAGAGGGTGAGAAAATGGGGAAAGTAATTTTAACAATTTTAGATGGTGTTGGCATAAGTGAAGAACGACATGGTAATGCTTTTTTACAAGCAAATACTCCTAATATTGATTATTTATGGAATAACTATCCACATAGTTTATTAGAAGCTTCGGGGAGTGAAGTTGGTCTACCAAAGGGGCAGATGGGTAATAGTGAAGTAGGGCATTTAAATATCGGGGCAGGTCGAATTGTTCATCAACCATTGACTATCGTTAGTGAAGCTATTAATAATGGAGAATTTTATAAAAAATCAGAACTTATTGAAGTACTTAATCATGTTAAAGAGAATAATAGTAAGTTACATATCATGGGTCTACTAAGTAATGGAGGGGTTCATTCTTATTTGGGCACCTTTTTTGCAGCTTTAAAAATGGCAAAGGAAAATAATATAGAAAAATTATATTTTCATATTATAACAGATGGTAGGGATACCCTACCTGATATAGCCAATACTTTTATTAAGGAACTTGAAGATAAAATATATGAGGTAGGTCTTGGTAAAATAGCCACTATTTCTGGAAGATACTATGCAATGGATAGAGATAACAATTGGGAAAGAATAAACAAAAGTTATCAAGCAATAGTTGAAGGTATTGGAAGACAATATACTAGTAGTAAAGAATTAATCGAAGATAATTATTCTAAGAAAATATTTGATGAATTTATAGAACCTGGGGTTTTAGATAAAAATGGTAATGTTTCTGATAATGACGGACTTATTTGGATTAATTTTAGACCAGATAGAGCCTGGGAAGTATTAAGTAGTTTAACTAACAAAGAATTTAAAAGGGATTTTTCTAGAATAGTTAGGAACAATTTAAAAACGGTTACTATGATGAAAGTAGCAAACACTGTAATAGCAAAGCATATCTTTATGATTGATAATTTAAAAGGTACTTTGGGGGAATATATATCTAATTTAGGTTTAAAACAACTTCGTATCGCAGAAACTGAGAAATATGCTCATGTTACATATTTCTTTGATGGGGGAAAAGAAAAAATATTACCAGGGTGTGATCGAATCTTAATTAATAGTCCCAAAGTTGCTACTTATGATTTAAAACCCGAAATGAGTGCCTATGAAATAACAAATAAATTATTAGAATTAATAAATAATTATGACTTAGTAATATTAAACTATGCAAATGGGGATATGGTAGGTCATACAGGTAATCTAGAAGCGACTATTAAGGCAGTTCAAGCCATTGATGATAATATAGGCAAGTTATATAAGAAATCTCAAGAATTAAACTATACAATGATTATTATTGCAGATCATGGTAACTGTGAAGAAATGTTAGACGAAAATAATAATATCTTAACTTCACATACCACTAATAAAGTTCCATGTATTATTACAAATAAAGCTTATAATGTCCAAGATGGTAAACTAGGGGATATCGCTCCAACTATCTTAAAAATTATGAACATTGATATTCCTAAAGAAATGACTGGAAAGATACTAATTTAGTATTAATAAATTAGTTATAATCGTTTTTAATTCTTATTAGTAATATTAAATTCAATATATTTGTTTTTTATATATATTTTGATTAGATTATAGTTAGATATAATCTTTTTCATTGTTGTATATGATTCTATTTTAAATATAAAAAAATCGAACAATAGGTTCGAATTATATCATTGTGGAGGAGATGCAATACCTCTCCCACACCCTATATATGTTATAGAGTGCCTTATTATAAGGTTTCTATTTTTTAAACTACCAATTTTATCACTTTTTTTGTTTCCAATATTGAAGAAATTTTTATAAGTATATTTAAAATTAAATGGACTAAAATAATAATTTAATATAAATAATAAAAATTTAAAATAAATTAAATATAGACCTACAAACATATTTAAAATGAGATTCATACAAGATTACAAAAAGGTTCGGCTTAAACCTACAAAAAGTAATGCAACAAATAATTGTAAATTGAATTCATACATGTTGAAATATCAAAGGGAATATGCTATTATTATAATAAGAAAGGAGTAAAGATGAAAAAAGGATCTAAGATTATATTTGTTATTTTAATGTTGTTTTCATTTGGTTCAAAAGTATTGGCTGATGAACGTTATGATTTAAAAGCTGAAACATCATTAAAATCAACTACAGTAAAACCAGGAGAATCGTTCACTATTGACGTTGGAGTATGTGGCACATCATTAGGAACTACAATTACACATAGAGATATTATCTTTTATTATGATGGGAATTATATTGAGGCATGTAATACTGATGCTGAAGATGACTGTGTAACATATCGTGATGGGTGGACATGGAGTCTTTCGGCAAATTATCATAACACAAAAGATGCATATTTAAAGGCAGAACTATCTGCAAAAAACTCATCGGCGTATATTAATCCAAATACGCATTGTGAGGATGGTGTTCAATCATTAATTAATTTTAAGTTTAAAATTAAAAATAATGCGGCAAATCAAAATACGACTATTACTGTAGTAGATGATAATAATCAAAAAAGAACTATTGATTTAAAAATCTATTCTAAATCTAGTAACACATATTTGACTAATATTAACTTAAACAACGATAGTCTTGAATTATCTCCAGCATTTAATAAAAATAATACAGAATATGATGTCTTTGTTCCATATGATGTAGAGAAAATTAATATAACTGCTAATGCTGAAGATAGTAATGCTACTGTATCAGGAACTGGTGAAAAACAACTAGAAGTTGGTGATAATGAAGTTGATTTGGTTGTTACAGCTGAAAATGGTTCTAAAAAAACATATAAATTAAATGTTACTAGAAAAGCAGCAAATGATGATACATCATTATCAAAAATATTGGTTACTGATTCAAACAAAAATAAAGTTTCGTTGATATATGATGAAAAAAGCAAAACATATACTGGTAATGTGTCCTCAGAGGTAACTTTTGTTTCTTTTGATATTAAATGTAGTGGCGAAAACTGTTTTGTCGATGAACTTGACTCTGAATCCGTTAAAGAGGGAAGTAATGAATTTAAATTTACAGTAGTTTCTCAAAAAGGTGATAAAGAAGAATATAAAATTATAATTAATAAAGAAGCAGCAAAAAAAGATAATTCAATTTTATATTTGTCTATCGGTCTTGGTATTTGTGCCTTATTATGTGTAATTTTGTTAATACTATATTTAAAAAATAAACACAAATAGTATTATTAAAAAGAACAGTAATGTTCTTTTTTACTGGATAATTATCAAGTTGTGTGATATTGTTTCTTTGAAGTTAAATTATAGCTTCCGGAGGTGATAATATTAGAGTTGAATATGAAAAATTGCATTTCAATGAAGATACTATTGATTCATTAAATAGGTTTGCTAAAAATTATAGGTTTAATATCACATATTACTATGGATATTTAGTAAAATTTGATAAAGCCAATATATGTGCCATTAGTCCACATAAAATATTATTTAGTAAAAATGATGTGAATTTATTGGTGTTACATTATGATGATTATATGGAAAATGAAGACTTATATTTTGTAGATGGGGAAAAAAGTCCATTTACTATAGTTGGTATAAAAAGATATATTAGGGAGTACTTTAAGAAAAATATTTAAAATGAAATGCAAGCGAGATGACAAAAAATAGTACAAAAAATCTACAAAATTACCACAATCGAGGTTAGAATGTGACGAAAGGGTTTGACTCTCATCATCTATACAAATAAAAAAATCTAACCAAAGAGTTAGATTCACATCACATAATGGAGCAGATGAGGGGAGTCAAACCCCCGTCTCAGCCTTGGCAAGGCCGAATTCTAATCGTTGAACCACATCTGCATTGCATTAATATTATATTAGAAAAAATAGAAAAAATCAACCATTTAATTGAAAAAAAAGATATTTATCTGTATAATTATTATGGGTGATAAATTATGTTTGAGAATTTAAGTGGTAGATTGCAAGCTGTTATGCATAAAATAAAGGGCTATGGTAAAATAACAGAAGATAATATTAATGATATGATGAGAGAAATTAGATTATCTTTATTAGAGGCTGATGTTAATTATAAGGTAGTAAAAGAGTTTACTAATAATGTAAAAGAAAAGGCTTTAGGAGAAGAGGTAAATAAATCTTTATCCCCTGGAGAGGTATTTGTCAAAATTGTTAAGGATGAACTTACGAAGTTATTAGGTGAAGAAAAAGTAAGTCTTGTTATAGATAAAAATCCTACCATTACTATGTTAGTGGGTTTGCAGGGATCTGGAAAGACAACTACAATTGGTAAACTTGCTAATTATTTAAGAAAGAATCATAAAAGGAAAGTATTACTTGTAGCGGCTGATATATATAGACCTGCGGCGATTGATCAATTAGAACAAATTGGGAAAGAATTAAATATTGAGGTTTTTACTAAAGGAAAAGAAAACCCTGTTATTATTGCTAAAGAGGCCGTATTGTATGCAAAAGAAAATAAATTTGATTATATTTTAATAGATACAGCGGGAAGACTCCATATTGATGAAAAATTAATGCAAGAATTAAAGAATATTACTACCGAGATACATCCTGATGAAACATTATTAGTAATTGATGCCATGATGGGTCAGGATGCCATTAATGTTATAAGTACTTTTAATGAAGAATTAAGTTTAAGTGGAGTAATTCTGACAAAATTAGATGGGGATACAAGGGGGGGAGTAGCATTATCTGTAAGACATCTAACTAACGTACCAATTAAATTTATTGGTATTAGTGAAAAACTAGATGGTTTAATAGAATTCTACCCCAAAAGAATGGCCGGTCGTATTTTAGGTATGGGGGATGTTATCAGTTTAGTTGAAAGGGTCCAGGGTGAAATAGAAGAAAAGGAAGCTGAAAAACTAGCTAAAAAGATGGCTAAAGGTAATTTTGATTTGGAGGATTTCTTATCTCAGTTAAAGCAAATAAAAAAGTTAGGACCATTAGAGAATATTATAAAGATGCTTCCAGGAGCAAAAAAAATGGGACTTAATAATGTTCGAATAGATCCTAAAAAAATGGCTCATACTGAAGCTATTATTTTATCTATGACTAAAGAGGAAAGAGAGAATCCTAATATTTTAAAAGCAGGTCGCAAAGAAAGAATAGCTAAGGGATCAGGAACAACAGTTACAGAAGTTAATCAATTATTAACTCAATTTGAGGAAATGAAAAAAATGATGAAAATGTTGAATAATAAAAATTTTAAAATGCCTTTCTAAATATTACTTGAATAGTAAAAATTAAGGAATTTGTTTTAATAAATAGACAAATATATTATTCCTAATCTATGGTTAATCATAACATATTGTAGATAGGAGGAATATATTATGTTTTATGATGGTATGAGACAGGATTTTGATGATATTGATATTAATATAACTAATCAAAATGTTAATAGCAATATGAATACTAATACTAATACAATGGGAGGAATGATGACGGGGGTTCCGTCTGCTGTTGGTCCAGTTATGGAACCTATGAGAGAAAGAATCGTTCAAAGGACCTTTGTTCATGAAGTACCTCAAGAATGATAATTTATGTTAGAAAAAGATAAAGAGATTAAATAAGTACATTAGAAGAATAATATTTCTTCTTTTTTGTTGTTAAATATAGGGGAATTTGTCACTTTATGTTATAATGATTAAGAGAGAAAACTATGAGTTCAGGGAGGTTAATTATGAAAATAAGAAAAATTAATATTAACAATATTTTAAGTTATGACAATGAAAATATAGATTTTAATGATGATTTAAATATTATTGTTGGTTCTAATGGCTCTGGTAAATCTAATTTGATTAACATTATTATTTATGTTATTAAGAGATATTGCTTTAAAAATTATGAAATATCCAATATATATGGAGAAGATAGAATAGGGTATAAAAGATTTTCTATTAGGCAAAAAAATCCTTTATATAACTCTTCAGAGGACTTTTTTTTACAAAAACATAAGAAACGAGAAAAAGAAGTTAGCTCAATTAATTTAACAATAACATTTGAAGATCAAGACATAGTAAATTTACTGGAAATAAAAAATCAAAAAGAAGAAATATGTGAATTTTTGGATAAAAGAATTGATAACGTAAGTATGATGGAAGACCGATATCAAATAGACAAAAAAAGAGTAAAAGAAATATTTGAAATAAATGAAAATGATTTAAAAATTGGGGAAGAATTAATTTTAGAAATTAGAGAAACAGAAGATGGATTTCAAATACAAAATAATACAGAAAAGTATTCAATATATATGAAATTTTTCAGCCTCGTTTGTGATATCATTAGTATGATGAACATTGAAAATAACATAAAAAATCCTTTTGTTTTTTTTGAAGCATATAGAAACAACTCTAGTGAAACTACAAAAGTTGGTATAAGTGAATTTAATAATCAAGACTCTATAAATATGCAATCGTGGCAAAATATTTCTTTATTAACATCATCTATTGGAATTAATAGTACATACATAATGTTAGCTACAAAAAAGTTTGGTAAAATGATGCGAAAAGCTATTGAAAGAGATAACGGGTTAAGTGAGTTTATTAATTCTGAAGATTATGTGAGATTAAAAAAATATTTTAAACAATTTGAATATGATATAAATTTAAAGTGTGTTTCTCCTGATGACAATATATATCAATTTTATATAATAAGGGATGGATTGGAAATAGAAATAGATACAATTAGTAGCGGAGAAAGAGAAATAATTAATTTCATTTTTGGATTGTTTTTAGAAAAATTGACAGATGGAATTGTAATTATTGATGAACCTGAATTACATCTTCATCCAAGTTGGCAAAAAAAATTAATTCAAATATTAAAAAATGAAACAGCAAAAAAGAATGTTCAAATATTTTTTGTTACTCATTCATCTAGTTTTATTTCATATAATGTTTTAAATAATATATTTAGAGTGCATAAAGAAAATGGCTGTAGCAAATGTATAAAAATATCTAATTTATTAGATAGTGATGACCAAGAAACTTTAAGAAAAAATTTAAGTGTAATAAATGCAACAAATAACGAAAAAATATTTTTTTCAAATTATGTAGTGTTGGTTGAGGGAATAACTGATGAAATACTATTTGAAAAAGTATTTGAACATGAAATTGGTATGATTGATGATGGTATGGAGTTTATAAGTATTAATGGTAAATATAATTTAGATAATTTTACTTTTGTTTTAAATGCTTTAAAAATAAGGTATTCATTCATCGGAGATTATGATAATGTGTATGATTTTGAAGAATTAAAAGATTTGTTTGAAATAAATATAAAATCACAAAAAAAAGATCTTGGACAGAAAAAGAATCAAAGCTATGCTTGCCTAAATTTGTTAAATTCTATTGCACTATTATTGAATGAAAATAATTTAGAAAATTATGATAATTTAAAAGAGAATTTTGATTTGTATAATGAAAAGTATCGTAAAGAAAAAAGTAACCTTTCTGTAGATGAGAAAAATAAGATACTAGATTTTATAAAAACAAAATATTTAGAAAATTTTTATATATTAAGGCGAGGCGAAATAGAGAATTATTTAAATGTTGGGAACAATAATAAGTCGTTGGGATTTAAAAAAGTTATTTCCCTTATCAATGATGAAGAAAAATATAATAAATTTAAAGAATCTGACGGGTATGATGAATTAAAAAATATTGTTAATAAAATTAATAAAGATTACAAAGAAAGTGGAGATAGCGATGATTAAAGGAAAACCATTTGTCAAATGGGCTGGTGGGAAAAGACAAATTATAAATAAATTAAAAAAGTATGTTCCAGAAGAGTTTAATACTTATTATGAACCATTTATAGGTGGTGGGGCATTATTGTTTGAATTATCACCTAAAAATGCTGTTATAAATGATTTTAATAAAGAACTTATGAATGTTTATGAATGTGTTAAAGATGAGAAAAAGTTTGAAGCAATGTGTAGAGAACTTAATCATCACGAAGCAGAACATTCAGAAGAATATTATTATGAAATTAGAAACTTAGATAGAGATAAAAA
>CAYWKX010000013.1:0-21092 GCA_964459185.1 uncultured Muribaculaceae bacterium
AAGATTGGCTTCCTTCTCAATGAATCCACCCAGTTCGCCGGCTTTTACGAATTTCAAATCTATTAGTGCTTTGATGCGGAATAATGTCATACCAAAAACATTGACCTTTGATTCAGTAGTGAGTTCAAATTTTGCGTTCATTCCTTTCTCCTTTTATTGCTGTACAATTTTTAAGAGTTCTTTTGTGCTTGTTTACGCATGGCCATGATGCGTTCAAAATCGGCGGGCGAACTGATGACCATGTGGCCGTATTTACCCTGGGCGTACCATGTTGCTCTGGAAGAAGTTGTTTTTTATCCATTCTAAAGTACATTCATTAAACTCAGATTTTGATATTCCTGCATGCACATAAATCCGCATTGGTACATTTTTAGCATATCCGGGCCAACTCAAGAGAGGGGGCATATGCTTATACCAGTCCCTGTTCTCAATGTCTTTAAAGCCCTTGCAAACCAGCCAGGCCCATGGTTGTTTAATTGATAGAGCGTAAATCGGTTTCATGGTTATTTACCCTTTAAGTATTCGGATCCAGAAATAGCTTTAATAATCTCGTCGGCCAGTCTTTCCGCATCTGAATAACAAATTATCGCTTCGGTTTCCAAGAAGTTCCTGCAACAAATATGGCGCTCTACTAAGGGATTAGGGCAATCCGGGCATTCTGTGGCTCTGAAATTCACTAATAAGTCAATTAGTATTTGCTTGTTTAACATTGTAAATCTCTACTCCTTTTATTAAATTGTTAAATTTAAATTAGTTTTATTGCAAACCCGTAAACGGTCTTGAATTCACGGGCTTTTACCTCCCAATCGTCCTCACACCTGAACTTTTGCCGGATAATGTCGTAAGCCTTGGTATCATATACCTCGACTTGCATTTTCTTGTTAATTAAAACATGGTCCAGTCGCATTTTGTTGCCTGAAGGAAGGGTTATCAACATGTCATGTATGTAGTAAAAATATTCGCCGGCCATAACTGCCTGTGTAAATTTTAATGCGTCTTCGGCCTCTTTGCCGCTTCCGTAATTTTGGCCATCCAGATTTTTGATAATGCGGTTTTTGCGGGTATTTCCTTTGCTTGAAGAATTCTTTTTCGCGAGGGGAGCCAACTCTGGATTTAATTTCAAAAAATCATCGTTATCCAGGTGGATACAGGTTTCATCCATTATTTTTTAGCATCTCCTTGTACCCTCTACCGCACTGAATACAGGCATATTTTCTTTCGTCTAATACCCTGTGCATTTGCCCTCCGCATTTAGGGCATGGCTTCTTTTGTGGATCACCTTGAATGTATGGTTGTTTGCCCATTTAAGCCCATTTTCTCCTGTAAATTCTCTTTCCGTTAGTTGCCGCTTCATCTTCATAAGTGGGATTTTTCGGCTTTAATACTGATCTGCCACACGCAAAGCATTTAAGCTCTTTATCTTCTAAAAACAATCTCCCACCGCAGCGGGGACATTTAAGGCGAAGAGGAAAGGCCATTTTGTCTATCCACCTCCGCCATAAAAGCGATGGATTTCTTACCAAGTTCATAACCTAGCTTATGCCCATGGTAGTAAGCCTTTGCAATGTCAGATTCAGGATTCCTTCTCACGAATTCCTCAATCTCGTTAGTGTTCAAATAACCCTCCTTTAATCCCCCTGTCTCTCCAGGCGTTCTCATCCGAGCTGGCTTGAGCCACTATCCGGGTTTCTCTCTCTAAGAATAACGACTAACTCTTTTAAACTCTCTCTTTCCGGGATATATATAATATAATATAACACCCCCTTAAGGGGGTGTGTTATATTATTTATATATCCCCAGAGATAACATGTTATATAACACTGTTATTTTGTTATTTCTTGTTATATAACATGTTATATAACACTGTTATTTTGTTATATAACAAGCATAACAAAAAATAACAACCCTTGTTATTTTGTTATAAAAGAAGATTTTCTGGGTGATTTAAATCTTTTAAACCCCATCTTCCGTCATTAAGTTTTAAAAAGTGCTTTTTGTGTCTATTGAGATTAGTAGTGATATTTGCCTTTTCAACGGACAACTCGTCAGATATTTGATCTATGGTTAAAGGTCCACCTCTTAAGACATAGCTTATTCTGGACCATACTGGCTCATCTTTAGATAATTCCTCCGATTCATTAAGGTTAATACTGGAGAATTTTGCCATTTCCGTGATATTGTCATCTCCGGTAAATTCAATGCGCAATGCCTGAGTCCTAGCAAAGGCTCCATTGTTTATTTTAGTATTTTTTATACTAATATCCAATAATTTTCCAGTAGAATCCTTTGCGCTTTTTAATTCAAAGGCACTACGCACTTCGTTGGTTTTATAGATACTTCCGAATTGTTTATCCTCCTTTGTCTTGTGGTCTAGAAGTAGGATTGAGCAACCCAGGGACCTTGCTGCCCTTAACATTTTAATAGCGGATGAATGATATTCTCCAACTAATTCGGATGCCATTCCTACCGAATCAATAATAACTAGCTGAATATCTTCCTGCATGACAACTTTTTGAATTTCGATAATGTCATCGGATAGAGTATGATAGCAGTGTTTATAAAATATTAGTGGCGGGTCTATGCCAAACCCAGCGGAAACGGCCTTAATCCTTTCGTCCCAGTCCTCTTGTGTTGATTCCCAGTCCAGGATAAGGGTATTGCCTTGAATAGGGCTGTAACCAAGAAATGACATGCCGGTTTGAACTGAGATAGCAATAAAACAGGCTACATAAGATTTTCCACTACCTCCGTTTCCGAATAGTGAACTCATGTTCTCTTCAAGAACAAAAGGGTACATGCGATATCGCGGTTTAGTTCTTTGTGGTAGATAACCAATCACAGTGGTAGGATCACCCCGCCTGAAGGCTTCAATAGTTTTATAACAGGCCTGCTCAATAATTGTTTCCCACTCGAAATCGTCACGTCGTTTTCTTAGTGCCTCTGCCAGGCTCTTTTTTGCGGAAATAGAAAGCAGATTCATTTTAGCCTGATAAACGTGAGCTCTTTTATTGCCCGTTCCATTTAATTCAACATGAAATTCACCATTCATATTTTCACCTTCTGAAACGTGGTCAAGTGTAATATAAATACCCTCTTCAACCCAGTGAAGTTCATATACATCGCCGACTGAATTAAGCACAGGAATACTGACAGTCATAAGGGCACCGTTCCCAGGGATTTATTTGATTTAATTAACTGGCTCAGCTTTTTGATTTCACCTTTTTGTGCGTAATACCTGGCTGACCGTTTAATTGATTCATCTTTCACAATTTTAGCGTAATCCAGGTAATCTAACGCACAGGGAGTTAAGTATATACAATGTTGCATTAAAGAGCAGTCATTGTCCTGTAAAATATCCAAATCCACCATTTTTTTTGCGACATTTATTATATGTGGGGCACCCTGACACTCTAGCATTGCATAATATATACGTGCTGTCCAAATCCACCGATCAGGACGATCTGTTTTTACACAACCTCTAAAATCAAAAGGTGCCACAATTTTAGAGACTTCTTTAATTGCCTTGGTTTGGCCTCCAGAAGAAAGAAGAAAAATCGAGCCTAAAAGAGCTTGCTCCGCCTCTTCTACTGCCTGGGTTACTTCTGGTTCGTAATTTGACATTTGATCCCCTTCATTAACACCCGGGAGAGGAATAAAAAGAGTGAGAAAAATAAACCCCTCCCAGGTGGAACTGTTATTTGCTGTACTCAGAGTTAGCAATAACCCAATTACTCTTTAATATGAGAAACGATTGAGCAGGGGTATTGGTCATATTATTGCGATCTCCACCTCCTAATTCAATATACATGTCGCGGGTTGATTTCCCAGGGTTAAGCCTGCAATAAACTTTCTCCAGGGAAGCGTAATCGGGGATATCTTTATCTGTGATCGAATCCCAATCTTTTTCCGCAGGACCCTTGGTACCTGAGGCAACTGGACCGCTATCCGCCTTGTTTTTCTTGATCGTCCGTTGCTGGGAATCACCATCTCTGTAGTTGGAGTTTTGCCGGCTGCTGGTAGTCGTAGTGCTTGTTGTTTCACCTTCGTTATGAGATAGACTATCTCCGTCCTGTGTGAATAAATTTGAAAGACGCCCAGCTGACAATGCTGCATCAACCAGAGCCCTCTTTTTGGCTATTTTTACCAGCGTGTTAACCTGGGAATAAATATCATCATTAGGAATGCGTCCTATCTGTTGATTTATCATTGCAGGATTGTCTTCATCGAATTGAACTCCGCAGCCGCCTTTTTTGGCCCAACAAAACCAACCTCCAGTTTTACTTTTGAAAATGGTTTCCCTTTGGCACACGGGGCATTTGCGCTGCTGTTCACGCCAGCGATATTTAGACTCCATGGAGTTACATTCTCCCAAACCCTCAACAACAACCAGTCCCCTTGGAGTTTTTAACTGACATTTAATGAGATACCTGAAAAAAGGTGAGACGGGGTCCCATTTTTCCACGCGATCTACAAATTCATATATGTCGCAAAGGCCCAGGAGTTTTGTGATTTTCTCGGCGCCGGGCTTCAACAACGAATCTTTGTCAGAGCCGGGAAATGGCGCGCCATAATCGATGTCTTTAACGAAAGTACTTTTTACCAGTTTTTGAAATCTGGATATTTGCTCCAGGTCATTTTTAAACGAGGCCTCGTCGGGCAGAAGAAAGCCATTTTGTGAATCCACGGTTGTTAGTTCATTTTCCAATTGCTACTCCTTATCTATTATTAGTTTTTCATTGAAGAAAGAAAGTGGTTAGCTCGATCCTGTTTCGCCCTTTGGTACTTTTTTCGTTACTTCCCAAATAACCGATAGTTTACGGACACTAACCACTTTCATCTAAATATTAAATACCGTGCTGTGTAATTAATTATTCACTGTTGTTTTATCCCTGTGAAGTAAGCCCACGTCGCCGGTTAAGACACCTATTGCGATATCACGTCCGTCAGTTTTTGGATAGGTGTCCAATACCGCCAATAGTTCTTCTGCGTTTCGACATTCAACACCGCACTTATTAAATAACCTGACAACGGCACCAATAAGGTCCTCGTCAATGGCTTCTTCCGTCTCTTTCAATAGATAGAATTTTGCGGGGACACCGGTGCTGGAAGGTCTGGTATCAAACGTCATGAGGTCCAATATCGGGAAGGTGTTATCGAGTAATCCGGGACGGATTTTTTCCGTTGGTATATCAGTTATGTCTTTTGATCCGCAAATAGGGCATCTACCCTCGCAAACCTTATACTCCATAACTGATAATTCATAACCGCAAGAGTCGCAATTTTTCCCAGACGAAGCTTCAAATTCCTTTCCTGGATCAGCAGTTTTTTTTACTGATTCCGGGGAGGGTTTGTCTATGGTATTAGATTTTTTTTTACGGCCTTTTTTACCTTTAGCTTCGGGTGCCGGCTCTTCAACCGCAGATTCCGTGATATCGGCATTAATATCTTCCGCCTCATCCTCTTCAATCACTGCAGGAGGGGCTACGATTTCAGGCACCTGGACGGGAACAATTTTTTCAGCGATAAAGGATAATTGCTCTGAAACCTTGGTTATCCTGACATCATCCCCCAGGTAATCCGATCCAATATCAAGATACATGGGATACCCCATTTTTTGCCAATGGAGAGCGCGGCCAATCTGGTCTATTGTGGTTTTAACACTGAATGATACTGTTACGGTCTGCTGATGATCTTTGTTCTTGTCATTAAAAACCGCTTGCATGTTTTCTACGCCTAAATGTATCTTACCTTTAAATGTCGGCAAATCTTACCTCCTAAAACTAAAATATATCTTCTTCGCTGTTAGACGAAGGAAATTCAGAAAGCCGATCCGGGTAAATTGTTTGTCTATTGTCAGGTATTTCCCATGGGGAAACAGGTTCAGGGTGGGAGGTAAGGGCAATTGCCCTTGCGATACTTTCGGCGCAAGGGGTTAATCGGAAAATGGCGGAGGGACCGATGAATTGAGTGGTATAACCCCTTTCTTCTTTAGGTATATCTATTCTCAATAATGCATGGCCGCCAAGGATATCTGATTCAGTAACCTTGCCGGCAATTCTAACATGTCCGAATAGTTCACAAATACACCATTCATCGAATTTCTGTGTATCCATTTAAATCCCTACTCCTTATTAACTATAAAACCGTTGTTTTTACGGTTTCTATTGAGTTTTTTTGGCAGAGGGAATATCCCCACTCGATACTGAAGGCGATTAGCTCAACAAGTCCGTATCCCCTCTTTCCATATGCTTTATAGAAATCTGCTATGCATTTCTGTGCAGTATCTTCGTCAACGTGTTCAGTTACGATATGTTTTTCCAAGATTAATCCTCGTTATCTAGAATTTTAGGTGATAAGAAAGCACCAAAATCAACATCTTTTTTAACCTGCTTCTCTATGCTTTTCCATCTTTTTAAGCAGCTATCACAGATTTTTAGTCCATTATAATTATTGAGATTGATCTCTATATGCCCCTTACCAGTGTATATACCGCAGGAGCAGCACCGGGGATGAGTTTTAAACGGTATTTTACAAATAGGGCAAATGTTTCTTTCGTATATAATAGCAGGCATTTTTCTCCATATCAGGAATAGTATTGACAGAATTTAACATACCGTTATAATATGAATTTGATCGGTATGTTCCGGTCTCTGCTACTCCTTATTATGTTCAGGTGCCGTCCGGTCAGCGGCACCTGAACCATTTTTACTTTGTATTTCCTGTAGATTGCGATCACGGATCATTTTTTGTCTTCTAACTTCTAACACAGGAATAAAAGACAAGTTTCCGAATGTGATGTAAATAATACTTTCGGACCTGATCCAGCGATATATAGTCATATGACTTACACCAATCTGATCTGCCGCCTCTTGAACGCTAACTACCTCACCGTATTTATATCTATTGTTTTCCATGTTAACAGCCTAACATAGGCACTAAGCTTTTGTCAATAGGGAGAAGTGCGAGACTAGCAAGTTTAAGCGAGATCAAAGTATTCATAATTGGAATGGATGTCCGGTGTATTCATAGATAAAATGAATGAATATTACGAATGATTACTACCGGGCAGAAGAATAGACGAGATATTTCTTTTCAACCATTCTGCGTCGTCGGTAGAGATTACCTCGGATGCTTTTTGTAAGCGTTTATTGATTCCTTCCCTGAGGTCCTCCGGCAAACTGGACATCAGATTAGATAACACCTCGTCATATTCTTTCAACATATGATTATAGGGGAATTCAGCAGTGTCTATATTAAACATGGCGCCGACAGATTTATATAGCTCTATAACTGAATAAAGGGCAGGGTATGGTACAGGATTTAGATAATCAGGCATGCCGCTTAATAGGCAGGCGGTATCCAGGCCGGCTTTTTTACCTAATCCGACGAGCAATCCATTCATACCGATGAGCATCGAATTACTACTCGGCTTCGATTTCGGTAATCCTGGTAAAAAATTATTATTGCGCAATATTTTCTGGGCAAAGTTTTCATTGCTGGCAACTACGTATACAAAGACGCACTGAGAATGGTGTATTGGAACTGAAACGGCACCAACGGTATAGATTTCATTGATATTTAAAATCTTCGCCAAATTCAGTATTTCATCGCACAAAGAATGTGCTCCCAGCGGATCATCGGGAATAGCGTCTCCCAGGCATAAAATAAAATCCCTTTCCTTACCACGGTGAAGATAGAATTTTATGTTTGGGTATTCCACCTCCTGTAATAGAGCCCCTTCTGTTGATATGTTTAAAGGAAAATAGTAATCCTCCGGTTCTATGCGTCCGATTAAATCTGCACGTGTGCTAAGTTGGAAAGCGGAAACGGTATAGTAACCAACATTGCCCATCCCTGGCCATGCGGCCAGTAATGCGGGGTTATTTAAATCGGGAAAATCTTTAATTTCTGTAAATGACATTTTCTACTGTTCTCCGTTTTTAATTTCTCGCGCACACCTTGAGCAGAGATACTCTGTTTCCCAGGAGCAGAATTCGCCATTGTCTTCCTTACACGGGTCAAAGTGCGTACATCCGCAAACACCACAATACGGTTCGCAATCTTCATCTGTGGAACAATCTGGACAGATAAAGAAATGCCGGGTGGGGAAAGTCTTTTCTACCCATCCCTCAGGAGGTAATCCATCTTCTTCTGCTATATCTATCCTCCCACACAGGTTGCAACAGTAACAGGCTGGATCGGCGCCGGGAAGCGGGGTGCAGTCATCAACTATCCATTTGCTGGCACCCGCAGGAGTTTCCTCGATACTTTTAATGCGAATAGTTAGAGTTTGTCCGTCTTGATGTGGTAATGAATGATTGGTACTAAAATATAACTCGATCATTTTTTTGTTTTCACCCCTTTTTTATCTATTTGATCGCTTATTTCCCTTATTTTTTCAAGTTGTCCGGGTTTTAAACGTGTAAAAAAATGCTGTTGACGCGATCTACTCATTTTGGACCACCTTTATATTATTCAGGTTCCACATTGAAATCGACACCGGATAGCTTATGCCTGAATTCGTATATAAAGAGATAAACCTTTTTGGCGATACGTCTTCCTTCAGGACATTGACTATTAAGGGCCAGCGCGGATTCACAATCTTCCCCTATGCCGCACCCATCTTGGAAAGGAAAAATAGTGCAAGATAATGGCCGGTCTTTATAAATTGAGCAGCCTCCTTCCAGTTTATCTGCATCATAAAAAGGACATGGGTAGTTCATGTGGAATTCTCTTTCATTGTCCTGAATTACATTAATTCCCTGGGTTATAAACCGGTCCACCTCCGGTTTTAGCAAGCCGATATTTTTATCTTGATTATCCATACCGTATTTGCAGCAAATACTGTCGCAGGTACTGCAATCGACGGATGCTAATAATAATCCCAATTGACCTATGAATTCAGCGCCGGGACGTATTAAAATTGGCAGCGGAATAGATTTTGACGTATTTTTACACATTGCTATGAATGAATCTATGTGGTTGTTAAAATCTTCGGGGCTCAATTTGGTGTTAATATGGAATGAAGTAGTTTCGTTTATCATCTTTTTAATCCTAATTTATTTAATAAGATATTTCTACATTAACGCGTATGTTTAACCTAGTTTTACAAAAAGGGCAATCGATTTGTCTGTTCCCGGCCTTTAACATTTGGTATGTTTCATTTTCTATGGTTTCGCGGCAGTCAGGACAGAATATGGTTTCAGGTATAATTACGAAGTCGTTGCCCCAACAATTATCACACATGTTTGAATGAAGCATTGACTCCGTTGTATCCCCTGGTCTCGCTTTAGGGCAACCAAACTGTGAATCATGGATACATCTTTTCACGTTATTTCTCCTTACGATGTTAAATCAATCGATGCGTAATCGTTTTCTATCATGCGCTGCTTGAGTAGTTTTTTGAAATCTTCTCGCTCGTGCCTTTTTAGTATTTCGGTTTTGCCGTTATTTAACTCAATGATTTGAGCATAGGTTCTTAGTCTTTTGAGTTCCTCTTCTGTCATGTTTCACTCGGTGAGAAAAAGTCAAAGAGAGTGGGATTCTGGTTAACCTTTTCGTTCTTTGCCTCTTCCTTCCTTTGCCTCCTTTCAGCAATATCCGATTCCAGACGGTGTTTTGCCCGGACTCTGTAAATCCAGCGTCTCAAATCGTTTAATTCCATCATCTGATAATTATTTAACGTGTCCTGGCGAATATCATCAGGCACTAGCTTGTCAACAGTATTGGACCGGTAAGTTTCATAAGTTTTAGTGAAGCAATATGCATAAATTTCGGTCCAATCTGAATCAAAAGGAGCCTCCAGGCTGGCGGTAGACAAATACCATGCGCATTCAGCCAGTGTGCCAGTTGGTTCCCTCTTTTCCTTATTCGCCTTTAAGTTTTCGAGAAGCCTCTCTATCGTAATGGCCTCTTTAATCCAATCCGGGACGGGCAAATCCTGTCCCTTATGATATATAACAGGATCCGATAATGCCCCTACCATGTTTGAGATTTGTCTTGCTACCTCATGATTACTAATTCTTTCTTGTGAAATAGTTGTCAATATTTAACCTCCCAGTGTACTTAAATGCACATCTATCCAGTCACACTCAGCCTTTAAGGCCTCGCTGCGCTTAGTGAAAGGCCCCAATACGGGGCCTCCCACTGGCTGCATATCAGCAGACCACATGCCATTGATATCAGGTTCAACATGACTAGCGCGCTGAATAACTGTTTTGCCCAGAGAATGAAGATTTAAGCGCTCATCATACATAGCCGTAATTTGTCCGCCGGAAATGTGGATTATCATCCCTGACCTGCCTGCATTGAATCAGACTGACTTTCCTGGTAGTATTCAGATGTGAATTCGGTTTCTGTTGTTTTTCCGATAGCGGATTCGATGGACCTGGTTATATTTTGGCACCCTTGCCCACTGACACCGTTAACAGAAATGGAAGTTTGACCGGTTTTATCGATTACTATTTTTATTTCAGCCACGTTAATCCTCCACCTGAATATTAAGCTGAACGCTTCCGTCCTGCAGGGATTCCTCGTAAACAGAATAACCCTGCCGTTGCGCTTCGGCCTTTGCGGCCTCTACAGCATATGCCTGTATCAGTTTTTCAGCGTTAGGACCCAGGGCATCTGCTAAACCTCCGGAATACCAGGAATCGTATAACAGTTCGTAGGTATCACCTTTTTGTGTTACACCTATCTCGTATTTAGCGTTTGGCACCTTGATTGCATGGTCGCATTTACCCAGATAACTGACATCCACTCCTTCAGGAAGAGGCGAATCACCCATGTAACTCCCCCACCAATTAATCTTTTTCTGCCCCTCCTTAAATTCGAAACCAAGGCGGGTGCAGGCATCCTTCAGGACGTTAAGATCGCGGATTTCCACTTTGATTTTAGTTATGTGAGACATTAGTTTAAGTTAACCTCCCTTTCCGTTATTACTCGCCGGGTGGCTTTCTGTGTAACCTTTGGCAGTGGCATTGAAGCTGACAAACAGCGGCCTTTAGCCCAATCCCGCATTGAATCAATGGACTCCTTCATTGTTTTAGCTACCGGCACGATATAATTCGCCGCTTCTACGATACTACATTTCATCATGGAGGCAATACGACAGCAGGACCGAATTTCGGCACCGGTCCAGTCAGTATCATCCACTGCTGATTCAGCTTCTAATTCTTGTATGTGAAATCTGTCTATCCATATTTTCCAGATAGCTTTCTTTTCCTTGTGATTGGGTAAATCGATATAGAAAAGACCATCCCACCGTTCAGATCTTAGGTATTCCGGAGGAATGTTACTGACCTTGTTTGCAGTGGCTATCACGTATGCCAGCCCAGGCTGACGATCCGATAACCACTTTAGGAATGTGCCGGCCACCCCTGCTTTGGTACCGCTGTCCAGTTCTCCGGATGATCCTGCCCCGGCCAGGCCTTTATCGATTTCATCCACAAAGAGCACAACCCTTCCCATGGCGTCAACGGCTTTCAGTGCATCGCGGATCGCTGCTTCTGATTGTCCAACAAGCGACCCCATCATTTTACCGAAGTCCAGTGATAATGTTGGGATACCCAACTCATTTCCGAGGCACCGTGCAAAGGTGGATTTTCCAGCTCCGGGAACACCCAACAAGAAGCAACCCAGGGACTGAGTCGACGGAGCGGTAGATAGTGTAAATCTTTTCAGGTTTTCCAGTCCACCCAGATCATCGAATCTCTCTGTGTATTTTTCCAGGGTTATTTTTGCCTGCCTGAGAAGAGCGCCGGCTTTTTCTCGTGCAACCACATCCGGATTAAGTACCCTGTGTTCTACCACCGATAGCGCAAAGGCGTCTTCGGCTTCTGCTGCGGTTAACCCCAGCGCCGCATCAATTAACACTGACGGGTTAGCGATTGGACCTAGTTCAGCATCGCAATTAATGCGTTCCATGGTATCTGAAATTTCCAGTCTGTCTGGTAGAGGAAAGTCCCAAACTACAACAAAGCGCGCTAATTCAACCGGTAATTTGTCTGCATCCGGGGCAAGAATAACCATTGACGAAGCGCCTGCCTTTAATACAGGCACGGCATTTTGAATTGCTTGTATAACCTCAACGCTGCCCAGAAACCTGTGAAGGTTCCAGAAAAAAGTAACCGCCTTTTCCATCGAAGCCGCCTGATTTATGGCTTTAATAGGTACCATTTGTTGTTCTGCCTGGGCACCCCCTATGATACCCATACCGGCAACAACATCCCACTTGAACAGAGCTTCGCCGCGGACACTTTTTGCTATTTTCGACAATTCTCGCTGTGCGCGATCCGGCTCAGGTGTAGTAACCCATATCACGGGGAAACCGGCCCGCAGGTAGTTTTCAAATCTTTCATAAGGCATCGGTATTCTCCTGGGGCAAGGTAATTACCCGTGTTTTATCGGATGGCGGAACAAATTCCTTTTGTGCCTTAAATAAAACTGAGGACGTTTCGTATTCAGCCAGTGTCCACTTGGAAGTTGTCCTGGAGGTTAACAGCCAATAGGTTCGATTGCGGGAGGGGTTACCGCCGCCAGAATAGTAATCCGCTCCACATTCTAAAGCGCTGCCTACGGGAATGTTTTCGTCTATGTAGGCGTATTCACCGTGTCCTCTTTCCAGGAAAGAGCGACTAATCCCGCCCGGTGATTTCGGATCTCGTGATATAACAGCCAGCCAGTTTTTGCCCCTCTTGTGGGTTTCAAATGGGATATCACCCTTCAAGATTGCCCCATCGATAATGGGGAGGTCCCATAACCTTTTAGGTTCCATGATAGTCTTACTCCTTTTTATTTATTTTGGGTATACCGGAACTTTTAATTTTTTGGCGCCAGGGAGAAACGACGGCTAGGCTTAGCCATAACATTGGCGTCCATAGCCTGCTTAACATCCGTCATTGTTTTTTGCACTATAGATCTGAGATCCATATCTTGGCGCAATGAATCAGGTGTAACTCCCTGCATAGCATCCCTGGCCCTCTGTACGAGGTCAGCCAGTTCTTTGTCGTCGGTTAAATTCCTGGCATCGAAATAACTGAAAAAAGTTGACATATTTGATACCAGTGAATCACGGAATATCTTCGGTTTTCCATCATTAGACATATCTAATGATGACGCTGCATGAGCAATCAAATCAGCAAACGACTGCCTTAAGGCCACACGTATTTCTTCCACTTCTGCTGCCAGGTCCTGCTGAGCCTTTGCCCGTTGCTCTTCGATCAAAAGGTTTGATATTGTTTCAGGAATATCCAGGGTGAGGTATCTCCATTGCATATCAAACGCATCTCTCAATTGTCCTGCCGGCGGATAATCCTTGGGATCATAGAGAGAGCGTAAGCGGTCCCGCGCTTCCTCTGCCTTGCTTGGGTAAACATACAGGAAACCTTCAATCAGCTTTAATCTGTCACTGTGAAACTGTTTCAGGGCTGCATCTGTCTCGTCAACCAGAGACAACGGTAGACGGTAAACCCCCTCTTTTAATACCGATGAGGGTAAACTCCGGGTGTAAATCCACTGACGAATTTGTCCGTCCAGTGTTCCTATGGCACCGAGTTCCTTACTGGTGAGCAGTTCTTTGCTGACAGATATGCATTCTTTATCAGCATCAACCTCAACCGATCCAGTGGGAACTTTGCGCCGGTTTCCCGGTTTAGATAACCGCATAAGTAACAATACGCTTGATTTGTTTAAATCTGACACTTTGTCACTACTCCTTTTCTTGTATTTTATTAATATAGATGGTAATTATATATGGTACTTTAGTCCTATATAACTGGAAGGGTGAGGGAATTCTACCGCCCCTTCCAGTTATACTGAATGAGGTTACAGTTGTTCCTTTTTGCTTTTCTGTGATTTCCGGGTTTTTGTTCCCTGGGTTGCTGTACCAACGGGAACGACATCTTCAGGTTCATTTTCTCCTGGTTCAGGAGGAATTTGCGTCTCTTCCGTGATGGTTTCAGGTGTTGATTCGGTCTCTCCATCATTCTCTGACGCATCTCCAACATTCTCTTCTTGTTCGGTTTCCTCATCCGCCTTCGTTTCCTCATCTTCCTGCCATTTAACCATCATGGGCATGATGGTAACCAGCGGCTGCCCGGGGTACCGAAAAACAGCAGGAGATCGCGGGTCTTCGTAGCCCATTGATACGGTTCCGGATTTTCCATTCAGGTAATCCATTAAGTAGAAGACGTTAATCCCTATTTTACCTTCGGATTCCGTGGGCTCAATTGTTAATTGTGATTCGATAATCTGAGATTCGGAGGCTTTCGCAGCCACCTTCATTTGATTTCCGGACCAGGACAACCGGGCAACCGACGCACCCGATGAAGCCGTGCTTTTTATTTGCTGTAGGGCGTAGAACATGTCTTCTGCGTCAAACTTAATGGCGGTGCTCTGTTTGAAACTGTTAACGAGCTTCAGGTGATCCGGGACCGACCCGGCGATAACGCGGCTCCAGAAAGTCACGTCGCCGTATTTAATCATTATGGAGGTTAAGGATCGAATTGGATCTCCGTTGGCATCCTTTTCTTTCCCTGGCTCAGTTATTAGACCCAACTGGAATTTTCGGGGCAAAATTATATTTGCCCCCTCGCCGCTGGCTAGCGGTCTCTTTTTCCACAGATCCCGTATTTGGAGTATTGATTTGGTCGGCAAAATTACAGTTTTAGTTGCAGGATATACCATGTTTATGTATTGATATGCCAGCCTGAAACCATCTGTTCCTGCAATTGCCAATGAATCACCCAGGTAAAGTGATACCCCTGTGAGCACCGGTCGCGTTTCATCGGTTGCGCAATACTTGATAGCTGATAACAGTGCCGGTATCAGGATATCACCGTTTAAAAACCCAGTTATTTCAGGTACATACGAGGGAACAGGCGGGAAATCACCCACGGGCTTGCTTTCGAATGTTGCGTTCCCGTCGTGCCACGAGATTTTACAAACGTCCTTTGACACCTTTTCGATGGTAAGCGTTTCATAATAGGGAACGTGTTTAACCAGGGTTATAACCGCCGAAAAAGGAAGGAGAAAAACTCCATCCGTAGCTTCCGGCATCTGGATTTCTAGCGCGCTCTCAAGATTGTTGGCACATATTGCACCGCTGCCAATTAGCACATTCTGCAGAATTGGAAGTTTGCATTTTTTGGGAACAATATCTGCTAACACGTTCAGATATTCCCTGAAGTTACTACATGAGATTTTCATGAATTAATACCTCTTTTTACTTTTAATACTAAAATAGTGTAAGAAACTAAAATATTTATCTAATAGGCTATACCTCCTTTTTTGTTTAATTTACAGGTCTAAAAGGGACGATTGAACTACGCTGCCTTTACGCTGTGCCGATCGATTACTGGTAGGTATATTAACAGGCGCCGGAGCTGGTGATACAGGGATTACGTGTTCTGATTTAGGATAACGAGCTGCCCTGCTCCATTTTTTTGACGCCTCTACCATTAATGTTGGGATCTGATTCAATGTATCCCGGAGGGATGATTTTTCCTGAACAAAATACGCAGGATCGGTGCCCGTTCGCTGAAATCCGATTACCGTTTTTTGCCCTTTAATAGAGATTACGATTTTTATTTCCACGGGATTCTCTTGTGTGGCCGGCGTATTACTTGCCTCCGTTTCTACGGGATTCTCTGTGTTTTCCGGTGGGGTTAATTCGATTGCCCCGGTCATGACTCACCTCCTTTACTGTTTTGCTATCAGTTTATTTTCGTCTATGGAAAACATTCTGGAAAAGATATAGGGTTCAGCTGGGACGGTTTTTAATGTTCCTTCGTCCATGTCCAGGTACGCCCCTATCCATGTTAAATCTTTATTTAGTATGCGCCTTACGAATTCAAGGACCAGGACTGCCATTTGCTGGTTTATCATTTTACTTTGCACGTTATTGTTAACCGCCTCAGCACAGTCCTCGTCTACTATCTCTGGTGCGGGTTGTAGTAAAAATGGTGCCTGTAATGAGGGCGCAGGAACGAGTGTCACAGTTTTATTTTTACTGTCAAAGGTGGATTGCAATTCTGATACATTGCAGGTATTTCCTATGAGCACTTGACCGGAATTGTAACCATTTCCGGTATCGATCCACCAGCAATTTGTACCGTAATCCGGATTATTAATCACCTGTGATATCGCTATTCGTCCGATATGGTTATCTACGCAACCAATGATAAGCGAGTTAAAGCACAATAACGATACCATTCCGCCGTTCCAGGATATTTCTACGGTTTCAGGCGTAAACATGGAAACGCTATACTGTATACCGCGGTTGTAAACCCGTGCGTATCTCTCAGCGAGGGCCTGGGCTTTAAATTTACCTACGTCCTGCGGGTAAAAGTTTTGTCTCAGGATGTTTTTCTTTTCCACGGTATCAAAGTCTATGATATAGAGAGGTATGTCTGGATAGTTTATCAACAGGCGGCATAATCCCTCAGCGACGAAGGATCCTGTTCCACCAGCGCCTACCAGGATTATTTTGCCGAAATTCACATTCAACCGGTAATTCATTACACACCTCCTGTCATGTCGTATATACCCCGCAGCGAACCTTCAAAAACCTGCGTCCATGGCAACGGCCAGAAGTAGCCGTATACACCTACCCTCACTGATACCTCGGGAATAGTGCTTAATCTTCCGATCACAACGTCTAACCTGAATCCTTGTTCGTCGCGGTCATCATCCGGACTGAAACAGCCTGCAAATGCCGGGTGGGAATGCAGTCCCACTACGGTATTTGCCATGGGGTTATATGTGACCTTACTTTCTATACCGGTTTGAACAGGTAGCCAAACCTTATATTCCCCATTCCATGTAATAGCGTAATATGCCTCCATACCACCCATGGTTTTAGCCGAATTAACTACCATCTCGAATATTTGAGATGGTATTTTACCGTAATGGAGTTTAACGAAAGGCTCAGGCGAGGTTAGACCACGAATTTTGATATTGGAGATAGGTATCAGTGCCGTCAGGAATTCGTTGAACGTATGAATATATACGCCATTTCCGGCAAATATATAGTTATACGCAAACCCCGCCTCTCCCTCCAAAATGTTATTCTTATGAATGAAATAACCTGCAACCTCTTTCATGCTCGCTCATTCTCCATGTTTTGATTAATAAGGTCCTTTATTGTGCCGTGTTTAACAAGCTCATCAAGGGGGAAAGACGGTTTTTTCCGCAGCTTTTTCCAGAGTTGCTCCATTGTTATACCTGATTCAACTCTGCCATCACTTGCCAGGTGTGGAGAAAAAAAGGAATTGAGAAACATTTCAATTATCCCTTGCGGATCTGAAGGATAACGATTGCTTCCGCCGCACGTATAACCGGTTGAGTACACGTTATAAAATGGAGCCTTATAAACCACATCATTTTCGGATTGCGGCCTTTCTTTTACTGCATATACCCAGGGAGATCTGCAGGGAATACACAAAAAGATTAAGGGGGGCAAAGGTATAAGATACCGCTGCGGTTTTTTAAGCTCACTTTTTATTAGCGAGATAGTTCGTATTTGAGGATTTACATATACGGCGTGCACCGGTCCGAATTTGGTAGTTTTCCACCAAAGTGTGTTCTCAGGGAGAAAGCCGGAGTTAAACGTTAACTCTTTTACGAAAGAAGTAGCGATATCATGGGCTGAAACCATTTTAGTTTTGACCGTTGCAGTACAAAAGTCGGTCAAAACTATTGATTCACTGAAGACATCTATCCGGATCATCAGTGTATCATCCGGAATTCCCAGTTCTTCAGGAATTGCTAATTTAAACAAGTAATTTCGTCCTCCTTTTACCATTCTTTTTAGTGGCTTTCAACAGGAATTCCACCAATTCCCGATAATGGCCGGATACATCCTTTTCTAGCCAGTCTGCCACAGAATTAATACGCTTCCAGGCTGCATGTATTTCAGGGAACTGGATGGTAAGTGTTTTCACGGTATCCAGTGACCACGGGATAGTGATAATGGCCTCGTCGTTAGAGTAGTTTTCAATATCCCACTGCGTGTCATGCATTACCCAGTCCGCAAAGTCAGCCAAACCCCACCAGTTAGCAGTATCTTTGACAGCATTACGTATTTCAGTGTTGTCCCAGCCTTTTTCCGGTATTTTTCGCAACAAGTCCCAGTCTTTTACCATGGATCCAACCATGTCCATAATCGGGATTTTGTCACTGATTATGCGGTCGGGATTTTGAATTTTGACTTCATCGTCGTCGTCGAAAAAATATGGAGCCATGATAAGGGATAGCATTAAAATGTGACCTGGTCGAAAATCTGCGAAATTAGCATAAGAGTCACATGTCATGCCCTCCGCTGCTATGGGTATGGATGAAAGCAGTTGGTAGGGTTCATCCATCATAATCGCCTTTGTATCCAAAATGAAAAATCTAGTGTTGAATATTTGTATAAATTTCAACACCCTGCGGTCCCCTCGTTCATTCATAACTTCTTGCAGGCGATCCGGCATTATTTCCTCAACGAGAGCCTTAAGCTCATTAACGTAATCATCTCCTTGTAGAAGAGAGATTATGGATGATATCAATTGTGGGCCAGTTTTCATCTTTGAGATCAACAGGGAAACAGGGAAAACGGCATCCGAATTGTTATACGGGATCTTACCCTCGGCAACCCTGCGGTCATATTCCTGGACGGCCTCATCGTTGAGGATATCAAGCGATATTTCTGCCCACATTTACAGTACCCGTAACCGGTTAATAAGTTCCTGGCATTCTTTAATGTAGGATGATGCCTCAGATATCGCGGCTTCTATTTCCACTGCTTTTGCAGAAAGAACCGCATCGTCCATTCTCCCGTCCTTAATAGGGACGGAACACGCGATCTTGAAGAGTTTCAATTTGTGTTCCCTGACGGAGCGCAAAACCTTGATCAGAGTGGGATTGTCAATAGTAACGCCGTCGGACTTTGTTCCAATTCTCCGGTTGAATGTAAAGAGAGTGTTTTCTTTGTCTACAGTCTCTTTGATATCGGCATTATACAGCTCCGGGAAGAAATTCCCATAGTGTTGACGGATTTCGTCCGGTGTCATAGACGGATCAATGTCGGGTAGCTCTTTTCCCTCATAGATAAAGACTCTTTTTATCATTTTTCCTCCTTACCAGCCGGCGCATATTTGCAGTCCGGCTGGTAATATAATATTTATTAGCGGCTTTCGCCGCGGGTTGATTACCATGCCCTGCCGTCTTTCGGTAGGCCTTTTATATATTCGTCCCTCTGTGCGCTAATACGCATGGGGCAATAGGTACTATGACATCCCTTACGGGTGCCATAACACTGAACGGTGAAAAGGTACATACATTTCTGACATTTCTTTAACATTTCCATTTGCTGTCCACCCTGAATTTACTGGAAAGCAGGACAGCCCTATTTGCCAGGACAGCGTTGATAACCTTAAGCCCGGCTGTCCTCTTTTTGCCCCACATGTGATCCACTTTATCCATTGCTGCCTTGAGTGGATTTACCATCATTTTGCCAGAGCGGGTATTGAAAACCCTGAAAGTTACCATATTGTCTTAGCTCCTTTATTTTATTCGCAAGCAGCCTACTTGATTGCCGGCTGCGATTATAACGGGACCATGAATCACGAGTGGACTTATTCATAATTCACCCCCACAGAAAGAAGCTATTTTCTCCGGTGATCGATTAGGATTTGCTGGACTTGCTCATCAGTAAGAATGTCGAATTCAGGTGAATCCTGAAGCCCCCAGCGTTTGTCTGTCAGGTTGTCGAGTTCTCGCTGTGTAACTTGTTCGACAACTGTTTCTAAGAACCCGTCACTATCATCTGCAATATACCTTTTAATCCAGATCATTTTGTCCTTTCCTCCAATTTTATTTTTATTCAGGTTGAGCGGCTCCGGGTTGAACGGAGCTCTAGCCCTGCTTTTTTAGCAAGTACATCCCGGGATGCAGCCGTTTTTAGCGCCACATCCAAAGACGTAACCTTTATCTTCAAGGTGGCGGATGCATTCACGCAAGAGTTTGCTATGGCGAAAAGAGTTCTCCGTACGTCCTCTTTTATTAACGAAATTGTAGGAAGAGTATAACTCATTAATTCCCCGCTCTGAACAC
Organism: uncultured Muribaculaceae bacterium; assembly: GCA_964459185.1. Classification (GTDB taxonomy): domain Bacteria; phylum Bacillota_I; class Bacilli_A; order RF39; family UBA660; genus CAYWKX01. The sequence goes on from CAYWKX010000013.1 coordinate 20,095, forward strand.
TCAGAGAAAGTCATTGCCAGTGCCTCATATTCATTAATCATTCATTATCCTCCATGTTTTTTTATTTTGGCTACGGAAGGATGCTCAATTCTTATCGAGCACCCACATTGGCTATAAAGGGTAAAAAAATAGCCGTGGTTTGTAACCACGGCTATTAAACGCAAGCGCAAGGCCTTATAGCTGTATAACCTTTATCGCCATACAGCTATAAAAAATTAAAACAACGCCTTATAGCAGTATTCAGAAAGGACTGAATACTGCTATAAGCACTATTAAATTAAAATTAAGTCATAGAATGGAAGCGATACTTGCAGACTATGCTATTGACATAATTGTCAATCTCGATTGCGTATCTAGACTGCAAAATACCATAGCGTGATATTTTGCGCTTAGCACATTTTGACAGTCCGGTCAAAATGTGAGATATATCTACATACAGTATAGAGTGATCACTGGTTAAGACAATTTTAGCCAGTGATTTGAACTCAAGAGGATCGAATATTATACTCGTGATCCTGAAAATAGGCTGGTTATCATACCAGATATCTCTAGCGATACCGCTAAAAGTACCCCTTAGCGGTAATCGATCATTGAGATTATGCCTTAGGCTATCCTCGTATTTGAGAGTAGCAACTGTTTCTTCACGATCAGCGATTGACCAAATTTTGACAAGATTATCCTGCATTAGATCAAATTTAGTCAAAAAGCGCTCTCCGCTGGGATTATCACTAGCAGTACTACAATTTTTTAGCACCTTGTAGCAATCCTGAAAGATAACCCTAGGATTGCCCTTATTATCGAGTTTGACAGCTTTGCGTACAAATTTATGAGCGTAGTGTGCCTCTATTGGACACATATAATGTCCATAGTTGCATTTATAACCATACTCGATAAATAATTGCGCTAGTCTGTTAGCACGTCTAATTTTTAGCGTCTCGTCTATCATGCTAATCTCCGTAATAGATAGTAATCAATTTGTATATGTCTGCTATGCCAAT
>CAYWKX010000013.1:21192-23971 GCA_964459185.1 uncultured Muribaculaceae bacterium
CATGCTAATCTCCGTAATAGATAGTAATCAATTTGTATATGTCTGCTATGCCAATTTGCTGGACTGGACTGGACTGGTTAAACCTTGACCGCTTTTTTATGAGATTTGACAATGTTTTCCGCTTCCGCTTCCGCAGTGGCTTCCGCTTCGGCAGTGGCTTTCGTTTCCGCTTCGGCAGTGGCTTCAGCTTCCGCCTCCGCTTTGATCGCCTCGTATTTTGCAATCAAATCCTTTTCAGATTGAAGGGCTTCGGCACCCATTCTGTTGGCAATTTTAACCTGATTATTATACGCTTCTGTTTCTGTTGATTGCACAAATATGGTAGCATTGCGCAATTGGGCTATGTATGCTTCTCTCATATTGGCAACCTGCACCCTGATATCCTTGTGCACGCTAGTAACTAATTTGCCGGATTTGTTGAGTTTCGGAGTCCCATCCTCATTACGTGCTATTCGTACAGGGCACCCCAAAACATCTCCGTCTAAACAGGTTGCACCTATTGCGTTAGAAGCAGTCAGGTACGGTATCAAGACAGTTTCAAGTCCAATTGACCAGACTTTCTTTTCTGCTGCCTTTTTGGTGCTCGTACCATTAATCTCGATGATAGTGTATTTATTCATTCTGCTATTTCCTCACTCTTTATTTTTTATCTACTGGATACTGGAGGCATAGCAGACATATACAATTTGATTACTTATTACTGTTATGTCGATATTTCGCACTTGCTAGTGCTAATCTATGATCTAACATAATTTTTAAGGTGCTCTAGTACAACTTGTGTACTGCGTGTTCGTGTTCAATTTTTAATCTATGTATACATGATAACAGCCTCAAATTATCTTGATAATCACATAATAGTACTATGTTTGTTTAGTACTATAGTACTATTTTTAGATCAAATTTTTTTTAATTTTTTTAATTTTTAATTTTTATTGTTTCCGGTGCAGGTTATCGTATTGTAGTACGAGCACATTTAGCCTCAAATTTAGCCTCAAATTGAAGCTGGCAATTTTTAGATAATTTGACGCTGGCAATTTTAAAAATTTGCTGGATATCTAATGTATTACATATTTAAGGGTAGATTCTAACGGTACTGGTAATTTTTTGATCCGGTATTTCATTTTTTTTTAGAAAAGCTGTAAGCGACAGCAACCGGAAAGGCAGCAAAAAGAGGCTTCCTGGCAATATTTAAAAATAGAAAAGGAATAACCCGGTATCCTGGTATGTCATTAACCTGAAAACGAGGCTATTTAGGTCTTTATTCGAAGAGAGATAGGGAAAGAGGCCAGATTAACCGGCCCCTGGATAATGAATAGCGGTATCAATAGTTATTATTTAGAAGGTGGTAATCCGGTGGGAGCCTGGCGCCAGTATTTCAAAAATGGATGCACCTTTATGATTTCCCGCTCGATCCGCCAGGGATCGTTCGTTGATTCGCTACCGTGCGAATATGTTCCGGCCATCGGAGTGCCTGAATATAAATTGCCAACTGAAGACCGGGACCATGCCATGTAAATAGCCGCATTTTTTGACGGCAGCCCAACGGCGGCCAGGGCTTCTTCGAGTGGATCAAGAAGCTGACGGCGGATACTATGGCAACCCCAGCCCTTATCACGGTTAACCCCTGTCTTTTTACAGATTCTATGGAAAGTGTCAGTCATGGTTTTTGGCGTAATCGGTTTTATCTTAACAGCGGTAAAAGTGGGCGTTAAGACTGGCGGAAGCAGATGATCAACGTCTATGTCCTCTTTTATAATATGTAGCGTAATAATTCCATCTTTTAGGTCAGAACTGCGGAACGCAGCTACTTCTTCCCGCCGGGATCCCCAGGTAGTCAGTATAGCGAGATAAATTCTTTCTTCTGGAGTGAGTAGATTTCGTGCCATAATCATTTGCGCGATTTCGGAAACCTTATATGTTGGCTGGAATTGCCTCTTTTTGGATGTTGGTGCATCCAATTTTGAGAAACCCCACGGCCAATTATTGGCCAATGCTGCAATCTTTAATTGATAGAATACTTTGCGCAGGGTATATTCACTAATTTTATTGTGCCGGCAATACGTAAAGTAATTCCTGTAATCACTATCAGTTGGCGGAAATGTTCCCTTAAACCATTTAAGAAATTGTTTAAAGGATGAGGTGTAATCACTGATAGTTTGTGCTGATTTTAACCGGGGAGAAGAAAGGCGCTCGATTAATTTAACTACCTCCGGGCGCTGTACGGTTTCAGTGGTTGTTCGAGGTTGAGAACGTGGTGTTTTAGTCTCGGCCTCTTTTTCAGTTCGTGCGTGAGGTAAACTTTTCGGTAAACTTGTTACACCCTTTTTTGTTCTCATTGTTGTATCCATAATCTACCCCTTTTTTTCTATTTTTCCGTCTTTAACTTTAATCCGGAGACCCAGGGCAACTCCGTTACGCATTGCGTTTAATATGATTTCAATCATTGGCTTTTTATCCTGGGCGCCGGCAGTAAGTATAGCGTTAGCTCCCCAAAAACAGAAATTCTGTAAAATTGTTAACTCTTCCTGGGAAAGTGACTCGATCACGCTGTTTCCGGATTTAATTTCAGCCATCATTTGCTCGATACTTAACATTGCAGCCCCCTTTTTAGAAAATCTTTAGAATATTTTTAGAATAAATCGTGAATTCGTTACGATAACGATATTATATAGTTCCAGTATGGCAAAGTAAACCAGCCCGGGATATCGACTAATATTAATTTCAATGCTATCATTATGCAAAGAGGGGGCAAAGGAGATATTACCATGTTAAAAAGGTA
>CAYWKX010000014.1:0-1223 GCA_964459185.1 uncultured Muribaculaceae bacterium
CCGAGGCGGTATGCACATCGTACAGGTACAGATGATTCCAGTTGTCTCTTTCGCTTAAAGTAAGTAATACATCTGATATTTCATCCTTTAACAATTCATGAATCGTAAACTCTTCTGGTGACATATTTTTACTATCTGGGACAAAATCCGCTAAATGAGAATCTTCTTCTTCTCCAATCGGAGTTTCTAAACTAACTGGATCTTGAGCTATTTTCATTACTTCTCTAATTTTATCCGTAGTTAGCCCCATCTTTTTACCTAATTCTTCATCTGTAGGCTCTCTATTTAACTCTAAAGTTAATTGTCTTTGACAACGAGATAATTTATTAATTGTTTCTACCATGTGGACAGGTACCCTAATTGTTCTAGCTTGATCGGCGATAGCCCTAGTTATTGCTTGTCTAATCCACCAAGTAGCATAAGTAGAGAATTTATAACCTTTATCAGCATCAAATTTATCTACAGCTTTCATTAAGCCAATATTACCCTCTTGAATTAAATCAAGGAATAGCATTCCACGACCAACATACCTTTTAGCAATTGAAACAACTAATCTTAGGTTAGATTCCGCTAAAACATTTTTAGCAGTTTCATCACCATTAGCTATTCTTTCAGATAAGGCCATTTCTTCATCTAAAGTTAATAAACTAATCTTTCCTATCTCCTTAAGATACATTCTTACTGGATCATTAATAGTTAATTCTTTAGCAATATTATTGTCTTTTAATAACTCTTCAAAACCAGCACCATCATCAGCTTCAATACCATCATTAGTTGCATCTTCTTCCGATATTACTTGAATTCCATTTTCTACAAAAGAATTATATAATTCATCTAAAGCATCATTATCTAAATCTAATCCTTTTAATTCTGTGGCTAATTCTTCATAAGTAATAAAACCCTTTTCCCTTCCTTTATTTAATATTTCTTCTTTTCTTACCTCAAATGATTTAATTTCTCCAATCATTTTTTCACTCCCTTTAATTTCATTATTTCTTTAACTATTTCTACTTGTTTTAACGGATCTGATTCTTCTTTTAATTTATTTTCTAAACCATTAATCTTTTCTTTTTTAGGATATTCATTTATGACTAAAATATAATCTTCTATTTCTTCATTAGTATAAGCCTCTTTAATATCCATCGTAATTATTTCGTTTAAAGCTTCCAATAAATCTTTTTTATCGGATAGAAAACTTATAAAATCAGCAATTTCAATCGTTC
>CAYWKX010000014.1:1233-16783 GCA_964459185.1 uncultured Muribaculaceae bacterium
ATTTATGGTAATAATAAATAATATCATTATATAAATATCTAATAATTGCATTAGGAAACATCCCAATCCTTTTTTCTACTTTATCAATTAATTCATTATTTTTAAGTAAATAATATATTATTGATCTCTCAGCTTGTCCATAACGATCATATTTTTTTCTTGATGAAGTTATTTCCTTGACAATAATTTTCTTATCTTTATCATACCCTATTAACTTATTATATAATGTTTCATATTCTAAATTAAATTCCACACTTAGTTTTTTCAAAGTAATTTCCCTTAAAATAGAATCATCAATATTAATTAATTCCCTAATTGTCTCATTAACATAATCGGATATATCTTTAGGACTAGCTAGATTTTTCTCACTCTTTAAAATATTCATCTTGTAATCGATCAGGTTACTAGCTTTTTCTATTTTATTAATAAAAGCTTCTTTTCCTTTTTTAATAATATAATCATCTGGATCCATATCATCTTCTAAACTAACTATTCTTATATTTATGTTTTCACTCTCTAACAACTTAATTGCTGCATTCGTTGCTTCTACTCCCGCAGTATCTCCATCAAAACATAATACCACATTATTAGTCATCCTTTTGATAATCGATACATGATTTTTTGTTAAAGCTGTCCCCATCGTTGCCACACAATTATCAATTCCTATTGTGGAGGCCCTAATAACATCCATAAAACCTTCCATAATTATAATAAAATCATTTTTCTTTAATCTTTCTTTAGCTAAATGATAATTATATAATAAATGCCCTTTTTTAAAAATATTTGTCTCTTTAGTATTTATATATTTACTTGAATCTTTTGTGTTATATATCCTTCCTGAAAACCCAACAACATTGCCCCCCAAGTCATGTAAGGGAAACATAATTCTATTCACAAATAGATCATTGGTATTATCACCGGTTATTCCAAGATCAATTAACTTATCTAAATTTATTTTTTTACTTAATAAATAATTAGTTAAAGATACTTTAGATGCCGCTAGTCCAATTCCAAATTTTTTAATGGTTTCTTTATCTATTTGTCTTTTATCTAAATAATTAAGTGCACTTTGTCCTAAACTAGTATATAAATTATTTTGATAAAATTTATTAGCTAATTCATATATTTCATAATCTTTATTAACATAGTTATCCTTAGAATTAGTTTTATCAAATTGATAACCATGTTTAACTCCTAATAATTTTACTGCTTCAATAAACGATGAGTGTTCATAATCAGAAATAAAAGTAAAGACATTACCAGTTGCACCACAAGAAAAACAAGTAAAAATCTGCTTGTCTGGACTAACACTCATACTAGGAGAATGATCATCATGAAAAGGACAAACACCAAAAAAGTTCTTACCCTTTTTTACTAATGGTACATATTTACCAATAACCTCCACAATATCTGTTTTATTCCTTATTTCGTTAATTACTTCATTAGAAATAAGACTCATAAAACCCCTCCTTAAAAAAGACCCTCTAATATTAGTATTCCACAAAGGAAGAAAAAACCCTTTTTTTAGGGGTTTTTTTATTATTTTAAGAACATCGCATCTCCAAATGAAAAGAAACGATAATTGTTTTTTATAGCGATTTTATAGCTATTTAAAATAATATCTTTACTTGCAAAAGCTGACACTAACATAATTAAAGTTGATTTAGGTAAATGGAAATTAGTAATCAGTGAATTCACAATCTTAAACTTATAACCTGGATAAATAAAGATATCGGTCCATCCAGAACATTCTTTTATTTCACCATATTTATTCATAACTGTTTCTAGAGTCCTAGTCGTTGTAGTACCCACGCTTATAATTCTTCTTCCTTCTTGTCTTGATATATTTAAAATATTAGCTGTTTTTTCATTGATACTATAAAACTCTGAATGCATTTTATGTGAAGTTACATCTTCCGCATTGACTGGTCTAAAAGTGCCCAAGCCTACATGTAAGGTTATATAACATATTTCTATACCTTTCTCTTTAATTTTAGTTAATAACTCATTAGTAAAGTGTAATCCTGCCGTAGGAGCAGCCACACTACCTCTTTCTTTTGCATATAATGTTTGATAACGATCTTGATCAATCAATTTTTCTTTTATATAAGGAGGAAGAGGCATTGTCCCTAGTTTATCTAGTATTTCATAGAAAATACCATTATATATAAACCCTAAATGTTTTATTCCATCTTCGTAACTTGCTATACATTTAGCTTTTAATAAACCATCTCCAAAAGAAATAATTGTTCCTTCTTTAACTCTTTTACCAGGTCTTACTAAACATTCCCAAAGATCATTTTTAATATTCTTAATTAATAAAACCTCTATAGAAGCCTTTGTTTCTTCTTTAATACCAAATAATCTCGCAGGTATTACCTTAGTATCATTTAGGACTAAAACATCACCCTTATTTAAATAGTTAATAATATTATAAAATTTCTCCTCATTAATTTCTCCAGTTAGTTTATCTACAATCATTAACTTTGAGTCATCTCTTTTTAATAAAGGTGTTTGGGCAATTAAATTTTCAGGCAAATCATAATTAAAATCATCCGTTTTCATCTTATCCTCCAAAGAAAAACTCTTTAATAAGAGTTATTTTAATAAAATATCCAATATGTTATCATATTTTCTATCTTTTAGCAAACAATTTCATAAATTAATTTATATTCAGTTTTAAAAAGACCTATTTCATATAAATTATTAGTTATACTATCAATTTTTCTATTACTATGAATAGTTCCTATAACTTCACCATTCTTTACATAATCATTTATTTTTTTATTTAGTACAATTCCTACTGAATAATCTATTTCATCTTCTTTGTTAAGTCTACCACTACCTAAAGAACAAGATAATTTACCTAACTCTAAAGCATTTAATTTAATTAAATATCCTTCCTTATTACTAATAATGTTATATATATATTTACTCTTTGGTAAATTATTAATATCCCCACCTTGATATTTAACTAATTCTAAGAATTTATTGTAAGCATTTCCATTATAAAAATTATCGGTTACCTTTTTTTTACTATCTTCATAAGATAAATTTAATCCCAAGGATACCATATATGTTGCAATTTCTAAACATAAAGCTGTCAAATCAGATATATTCTTATTCTTTAAAATATCTATAACTTCTTCAATTTCAAGGGAATTACCTATATTACTACCTAAAGGTATATCCATATTAGTAAGTAAACAGATTACTTTAATATTATTATCTCTTCCTATATTTACCATTAAATTAGCCAACTCTCTAGCCGTTTCTAGATCCTTTATAAAAGCTCCATTTCCCACTTTTACATCTAAAACTATTTTCTTTGCACCGGAAGCTATTTTCTTACTCATAATTGATGAGGCAATTAAAGGAATTGATTCTACTGTTCCTGTCACATCTCTTAGGGCATAGATCTTTTTATCAGCGATAGCTAAATCTGTAGTTTGGCTAATAATTGCTAAACCTATTTTTTTTACTTGTTCCTCAAATTCGATATCAGTCATGTTTACTCTAAATCCTGGGATGGACTCTAATTTATCAATTGTGCCTCCTGTAAAACCCAATCCTCGTCCACTCATTTTGGCAACATTAACTCCACAAGAGGCTACTAAAGGAGCCACGATTAAAGTTGTTTTATCTCCAATTCCACCAGTTGAATGTTTATCGACAATCGGTTCCAAATTACTTAAATCTAATTTATTACCAGAATCCACCATATATTTTGTTAAATAAGATATTTCTAAACTAGTCATTCCATTTATAACAATTGCCATAAGTAATGAACCCATCTGGTAATCCTTGATATTATTATTAATATAATTTTGGATTACATATTTTATTTCTTCTTCATTAAGTTCTAATTTATTTTTTTTCTTTAAAATAATATCTATGATATTCATAATTCATCTTCTTCCTTATATATTGAAGAAAATAAATCGGTTTCTTTTTCTTCAATTCCCTTGACAATACTTTCTATTTTAGGTAATTCTTCTTTATTTGCTAAACCAAAATAATCAAGAAATTCATCAGTTGTTTTATAAATAATTGGATGACCTGCTATATCACTTCTACCACATTCTTTAATTAAACCCTTTGCCACTAGTCTTCTCATTATGTAGGAAGAATCTACTCCCCTTAAATTATCTACTTGAATTCTAGTAATTGGTTCATTATAAGCTATTATTGCTAGAGTCTCTAAAGCGGAGTTAGATAAAATATGGGTGCTTGGATTCTCTACTAATTTCTTATAATACTCTTTATGTTCTTCCCTCGTTGTCAGTTTAAAAGTATTACCTAAATAGTTAATTCTAAGTCCACGATTATTATCATCATAATATTTTTTCAAACTATAGATTAGTTCCTTAGCCCTATCTTCTTCTATTTCTAGAATATCCATTACTTGTTCAACAGTAAGGCCCAAGTCTCCTTGAACATATAATAAACCTTCAAGTATATTCTCCATAATTACCTCTTTTTCTAGTTATTATTTCTTAATTCAATAAATATTTTACCAAAATTTGAATCTTGTTTTATATCAATACTATTATCTTTACACATCTCTAAAATACTTAAAAATGTTACAATAATATAATTTTTATTGTATTCCTCAAATAACTCATTAAATTCAATTCTCTTTTTATTTAATAATATATCCCTTATACTTCTAATTCTATCTCTAACACTATATTCTTTATTTGTAACTTTAGTATTTAAAGGTTTTTCTAATTCCTTTCTTTCTAAAAAAGAACTGAAAGCCTTAAGTAAATCCTCAATTGTTATATCATTATTATTTATAATATGATTATCCTCTAAATAATCACTAATTGGTTCGGGTGTTTTAATATATATTTGTTGTCTATTACTCTCCAATTCCTTAAATGTTTCACTTACTTCCTTATATTTTTTATATTCAATTAACTTCCTAATTAAATTCTCTTTGGTATTTTCTTCATAATCATCCTCTTCACTTATATCACTATTAGGAAGTAATGACTTACTCTTTAATTCCATCAGTTCCGCAGCCATTACTAAATATGAAGAGGCAATATCAATATTCATTTCCTCCATCTTTTTAATATAATCTAGATATTGATTGGTTATCTTCTCAATAGATATATCATATATATCAATATTAGACTCTTTAATTAAATGTAATAATAAATCTAAAGGGCCTTCAAATTCATCTATTTTAATTTTATAATCCATATATTACTCCCTTAGTTTATAAATCATATCAAAAATAAAAAATATATAAATTATTCTTTATTTCGATATTCCTAACTTTCATATTAATTATATAATAGATTGGTTAATTAATCAAGAAATAACATAAAAAATGTAACCATAAGATTACATACTCTGTTATTATTTATATTAAATAATGATTATATTTTAATAATAGAACCAAGCCTTTTAATAACTTTCTTTTCTATTCTAGAAATATAAGATTGAGATATCCCTAATAAATCAGCAACATCCTTTTGAGTTAATTCTTCTTTACCATTTAATCCATATCTTAATTCTATAATTTCTTTATCCCTTTTATTTAACTTATCTATTTCCATCTTTAATATTTTTTCGTCAAGTTCATTTTCAATTGGTTTGGTAACAATATCAGAATCAGTTCCTAAAACATCCTCTAGATGTAATTCATTTCCATCACTATCAAAACTTAAATTATCTTCAAAACTAATTTCGGTTTTCTTTCTTTTTGTTTTTCTTAGATACATAAGTATTTCATTATCGATACATCTAGAAGCATAAGTAGCTAATTTAATATTCCTATCAAGTTTATAAGTGTTTACTCCCTTTATTAAACCAATTGACCCGATTGAAACTAAATCCTCTAAATCTATGTTAGTATTTTCATACTTTTTAGCTAAAAAAACCACTAATCTCAAATTATGTTCAATTAATTTATTACGCGCATCCATATCTCCATTTAAGGACTTTTCAACATATAATAATTCTTGCTCTTTGCTTAGTGGTTCTGGAAGTATATCACTACTTCCTACATAAAAAACATAATTAAATTTGGCCAAGATTCTTTTTAAAATACCAATAATTTTTTTCATTATTCCTCCATTAACTTAGTATGTAAAATACAATCCACTCCATCAATTTTTATTTCTTCTTCACTAATACCCACTAAAAAGTTTGTTTTTATTCCTACTTTATCAATATATATTTGATCAGGAATAATGCATTTTAATAACCCATGATTATTTATCGTATCATAAGGTACTAATAAGATATTATTTTCTCTATAATTAAACTGAAGATATTTTTTATTAACTAAAATTATGGGTCTATTTTTATAAGGATCAGTTAAATGATTACCCGTATCTAAAAAGGCTGTCATTGGAAGTACCCTTCCATCTTTTAAATATATGTCAACATTATAGTAATTAGAATAATTATTCTTAAGGTTTCTGGCTTGTTTTATATAAATATATATAATTAAAGGACTTATTATTAATAAAACAATAAAATTAACAGATAATCCATTATTATAATAAACTAAACCATTATGTTTATAGCTAAACTCAATATTAAGTAAATAAAGAAATCCTCCGAGTACTATACTAGATGTATATAAATAGAACATATTCCTAATGGTATATTTTAAATTACGGAATTTAAAAGCAATTATAACCATTAAAAAAGAAACAATAATTTTAACAAGAAAGATAAAAAAATTATTAACATTCAAAAATAAGATAAAGATTGTTAAAGAACCAACTAATGATGAAATCAACAATCTTTTAAAGGTTGTCTGTCTTCTTAAAATAATTGCCACACAAAATAATAACAATATATCTATTAACATATTAAGAATTATAATTAAATCTATATATATCATTTAATCACCTAAATAATTATATATAGAAGAAGATAAATATTTTGTCATAAAAAAATAAACATTTGTTTATTTTTTATTAATGGTTATCAAATTATCATAAACTTCCTCTAAAGCTTTCCCAATTGTTGTTGAAGATTTATACTCATTTTCATGTTTTTGATAATATTTAGTTTTAATCATCTTTTTACTTCTATCAGATACAACATAAACTAGAGCATATTTTGAATCAATGATATTAAGTATTTTATCAATAGATGGATAAATCACTTGATCACACTCCCTTTTCCCTATCTTAAGAATAATATAGATGTTTTAATTATTCAAGTATCTTGACAGTAATTTTACAAAAAAAGTAGTAAATTACTTTACTACTATATTTACTATTCGATTAGGAATAATAATTACTTTAATTATTTCTTTATCCTCAAGATGTCTTTTAACATTTTCTTCTCCCAAAGCTTTTTCTTCTACCTCTTTATTATCAAGATCCTTTTTAATATTAATTGTCCCTCTTAATTTACCATTTACTTGAATAGCTAAATCAATATTTTCTTCTTCTAATTTAGTTTCATCATAAATTGGCCATTTAGAGAAAACTAATTCTTCTTTATTTTTTATTAATTCATTCAATTCTTCAGTTAAGTGAGGAGCAATTGGATTTAATAATTTTAATAAAGTTAGGTAATCCTTAAATGTAATTTTTTCTTCCTCTTGATAAGCATTAATTAATTTCATCATCTGAGAAATAGCGGTATTAAACTTTAAAGACTCATAATCATCGCTTACTTTTTTAATGGTTTGATTAATAATTATTTCTAGTTTTTTAGTATAATTATCAGTTCCTATTACTTTATCTTTTAAATTATATACCTTTTCTAAAAATCTTGATACCCCTTTTATAGCCTGATCATTCCAAGGGGATTCCAAACCATATTCACCCATGAATAAAATATATGTCCTTAAAATATCTGCCCCATACTCTGTAACTATTTCCATTGGATCGACAACATTACCTTTACTCTTACTCATTTTGTCCCCATCGGGTCCTAAAACAAGTCCTTGAGCGGTCCTTTTTTGATATGGTTCATTATTAGGAACCACCCCAATATCAAATAGGAATTTATTCCAAAACCTAGAATAAATCAAATGTCTTGTTACATGCTCCATTCCCCCATTGTACCAATCAATTGGAAACCAATATTTTAGTTTATCCATACTAGCAAGTTCCCCATTATTATTTGGATCAATATATCTTAAGAAATACCAAGAACTACCTGCCCATTGAGGCATCGTATCTGTTTCCCTTTTTGCATCCATACCACAAATAGGACATTTACAATTAACAAAACTATCTATTTTAGCTAATGGACTTTCGCCATCAGTACCTACTTTAAAATCTTTAATCTCAGGTAATTCTAATGGCAATTCATCATAAGGTACTGGAACCATTCCACATTTAGGACAATAAATAATAGGAATTGGTTCTCCCCAATATCTTTGACGATTAAAAGCCCAATCTTTCATTTTATACTGAACTCCAGCTTCTCCAAGCTTATTTTCTTCTAAATATTTAATCATCTTATTAATTGATTCTTTTTTATTAGTAAGACCATTTAAGAAACTAGAATTAATCATTCTACCGTCTTTAGTATAAGCAGACTTACTAATATCTCCTTCAATAACGGGAATTATTTTAATATTAAATTTCTTAGCAAACTCATAATCCCTTTCATCATGAGCGGGAACTGCCATAATTGCACCAGTTCCATAACCCATCATAACATAATCAGAAATATATAATTCTATTTCTTCATTATTTAAAGGATTAATAATAGTTAACCCATTAATTTTAACCCCTGTTTTATCCTTAGTTAGTTCTATTCTTTCAAATTCTGTCTTTTTGCTTGTCTTTTCTCTATAACTAAGAACTTCATCCATATTGGTAATTTTACCCTTGCTTTTATCAATCAATGGGTGTTCTGGAGCCATAACCATAAAGGTTACCCCAAATAAAGTATCAGGTCTAGTAGTATATACTTTTAAATCCTCATTAGTTTCTTTTATTTTAAAATTAACAAAGGCTCCTTCTGATTTACCTATCCAGTTTTCTTGTTGTAATTTAATATTAGGTAAATAATCAACTGTTTTTAAACCTTCCAATAATTTATCAGCATATTTGGTAATTCTTAAATACCAAACTTCCTTTTCTTTTTGAATAACATCGTTATGACAAATATCACATTTACCTCCTTGTGAGTCCTCATTAGATAAAACAACCCTACAAGATGGACAATAATTAACTAAAGTCTTATCTTTAAATGCTAAACCTTTTTCAAACATTTTTAAAAATATCCACTGAGTCCATTTATAATATTTAGGGTCTGTTGTCGATATTACCCTTGACCAATCAAAAGAATAACCTATTTTTTTTAATTGATTGGAAAAATATTTAATATTTCGTTCCGTTACCTCTCTAGGATGAATATTATTTTTTATTGCATAGTTTTCTGTAGGTAGACCAAAAGCATCAAACCCAATTGGAAATAAAACATTATATTCTTCCATCCTTTTCTTTCTTGATATTACTTCCATACTAGCATAGGCTTTAACATGTCCAACATGCATACCTTCTCCAGAAGGATAAGGAAACTCCACTAACGCATAAAATTTCTTTTTAGTTTTATCTTCCGTTACTTTAAAAGTATTGTTATCTTCCCAATGTTTTTGCCATTTATCTTCTATTTTTTTGAAGTTGTACATTTTTTCTCACCTCTTTTTTCATATATTCGACCAATTATTCCATAACAAATAACTATCATAAGAATAAGTAATACTAACCCAACGATTAATTGAAAAATAAATTTATCAATTAAATTAGCTACAATTATATAAATAGTAGTTATAATGAAGGTATTAGTCATGCTATAAATCCAAACAAAGTTACGGTAATTTATTTTTTTTATGTTTATCTTATATAAATTAACTAAATAAGCTAATTCTACCGGAACTTCATTTTTATTATATGTCTTCTTTTTTCTAATAAAGAAAAAATAATTTAATAGAAAAACAATTATAAAAACTCCTAAATATTCTAATACGATTCCCAATAAACCCAAACTATCTAACATATTTCCTCCTTATTAAAAAAGATGATACCTATAGGAGTGCCTAAGCACGGTACCATCCTATTATTATCTCTTTTTGATAACGGAATTAACTTCCGGCTCCCGCAAGCTAAAAAGATAAGTTCATAAAAATTATTTATTAGTTTCCACCAATCACTAACTCTCTATTAAACAATATTTTATTACTACTTCTTTCGTTCTCTTTTTCTATATTTTACTATACTTCACTAATATATTCAAGCAAATTTATGAACATTTTAATAAATCTTGATTCCAACCTCATTCTTTTTAGTTTTCTAATCTCAATTCTTTTCTTTTTAATTGACATATTACTAAATAGAACGCTATCTATTTTTTCTTTTAATAAAGTATTAATTTCCAAATCATCGATTATCCCTGCAATATCTTCATATATTTTAACAAAAGCCTCAATTTCTAAGTTCTTGCCTTCAAGACTAATAGTAATATCAGAATATGCTGGGACTCTTTCAATTTCAAGAATAAAATCAGACTTATCTAATTCATATTTTAAAGGATATATTTTATTATTAACTTTAGCGGTTATACTATGAGGGACAATAGTATTTCTAAAGCGAAAACGATAATTTCTTTCTTTACCAGGAAAATTACCTTCTTGTTTTTTAATCGTTACAACATAACTATTAATATCATAAGTATAATCAATTTTAGTTAAAGCATAATTACCATTCTTATAATTATTACTAAAGCCATCATCTTCATATAACAGATAACTATTATTTGCTCCAGGGAAAATCATAATTTCATAATTATTTCCTTCTTCCATTGGGATAATAGATCCGGCCTTACAAAAGACTGGATAATCTTCATCTTTATAAAAACTAACATAATATTTATCTCCAGGGAATTTTTTACCGGATTTTAAATCATACCAAACACCATTTGGAACAAAGACTCTTTGAATTACTCTATTCATAACAAAGTTCTTTTTCTTAGTAATCGGTGCAATCATCATTTCTTTTCCAAAGAGATATTGGTTTTTATATAATGGTTCATCATATATCGCTGGATAACTATAATATAATGGTTGAATTACTGGTAAACCAGTTTTATGATAAAAGTAACCTTCTGTATAGATATAAGGAATTAATTTATGTCTTAGTTGCATATATTCTCTAATAACTCCTAAACGTAATTCATTCCATCTCCATGGTTCTCTTTTATAATATTTACCTTTCTCACTAGGTAAAATAAAGACTGGGCTAAATACTCCAAACTGAATATATCGCATGTATAACTCACTATCTTCAATCCCCCCATAATAACCACCAAGGGCATGAGACCACCACGAAATACCCATATTTGAGGCACTAGAATTATAGATAGGTAACTTATTTAAAGTATCCCAACTTACCTTTGTTTTTCCAGAATATAATATTGGATAACGATGAGCTGCCATTCCAGCATTTCTTGATAATATTAATGGTCTTTTATTTTTATATAAATCAATATCAACATAATGATAGTGATCGAACAACCATAAATTATTTTTATCTTTTTTATCGTTATAATCGATATTAAAAAAATCTACCTTTTTTTCTAAATTCCTAATAAATGAATTAAAATATACCCCTAGTTTATTAGAATCCATAGGAATAAAACTAAATTTCTTATTATTTGTTTTAAAATATTTAGTTATTTCATTATATTTATTATTATCATTGAAAATAGGAATACTAGGATCTATCGTTAAGCCTAATTTTATATCTTTTTTATCTAAAAAACTAGTAACTTCATCTATTTTTAAACTTTGATCAAGTTCATAAGTATTTATTCCATCATGCCAATTATTACCCAATAGTAATACTGATAAAGGTATATTGTTATCTTCAAATTTATTAATTAGTTGTTCTATATCATTAGAGGAATATCTTTCATTTTTATACCACCAATTACCTAAAGCATATTTAGGTATAAATGAAGGATACCCCGTTAACATATAATAGTCTTGTAAACAATAGCCAAAATCTTTCTTATACATAAACAAATAGATATCTAGAGCTTTATTTTCTCTTGGAATAAATTCTTCCTTATCATTTAAAACCAAAGAATCAGAATCATCAAGAATTCCAAATCCATCAGTAGAATATAAACCTTTATCTAATTTTAATATTTGATCCAAATCATCTAAAGAATAGCCTGATCCCCCAAAATTCCTAACTTCTGGATGTCCAAAATACCATTCTTTATTACTTTCTTTTAGGATAACTTTCAAAGTATTCCCAGGAGTTAGTTTACCACTTCCAAAATATTTTTCTTTAACATAATTCAAAGTAAAATATTTTGTATCAATCTGTACTAATGTTTCACTTTCTGATAAAGCAAAAATGGGCCTGTCAAAATTACGGAAGATTACTTTACCTGTAGCTCTATCTTCAAAAATACCATTATCACTATATTCTAATCTAATTACTCTATCTGTTAAAACAGTAAAACGGTATTTTTTTCCTTGAACTGTACATTCTTTTTTTGCAACCAAATTATTTTTTTCACCAATAAAGTAAGTTGAAAAATTAGACATAGTAACACCTTCTTATTCTTTTTAGATAATATCTATTTAATTATACCTTAATAAAAAAAAATATGCAATTATTTTTACATACTTTTAATAATGAGTTACTTCCTTATGTAGACAATTATTTAATGAGCTGGCAATAACATTACTTAATTTATCGATTAAAAAGTCTATTTCCTTAGGAGTTACCATTAAATTATAATCAATTGAGATTAGAACTTCCTTAATTAAGTTTTGCTGATCAATTTCGGATAATGTTCCAATTAACCCAATTACTTCTTTTTTTTCTTCTAAAGATAACTCTTGATCTTTTAATTTATCTTTATATTTAAATCTAGTAGTTACTAATTTATTCTTATCATAGTTGTTTTTAATATAAGATAAATGTTTAAATAAATAAGTAATCGTATCACTAACAATTATAGCGGAATCCACGACAGTGGGTACTCCAATTGCAATAACAGGTATTCCTAATATATCCTCACTTATCTCTTTTCTTTGGTTACCTACACCACTTCCAGGATGAATACCAGTATCGGTCATTTGAATTGTTTTATTTAATCTTTCAATTGATAAAGCCGCTAAAGCATCAATGACTATAATAAAATCCGGTTTAATTGTATTAATAACACTCATAATAATGTCAGATGTTTCAATTCCAGTATTCCCCATAACCCCAGGATTTAAAGCTGATACTTTCCTTATTCCTTCTTTCGGATTAGCTAATAAAAAAAGATGCCTAGTAACTAATAATTCCTCGATTGCCTTAGGTCCTAGAGCATCAGGGGTTGACTTATCATTACCTAACCCAATAATTAAACATTCATCATGATCGGTGATCTTTTTAAACTTCAGTAATTTTTTAGTTTCTCCTTCCAAAACCTTCCCTACCTTTTCCCTTGTTTCAAAATTGGTAATATCATCAAACTCAATTGTAATATAAATACCTTTTTTCTTATTTAATCTTTTTTCTTCCTTTTTACCTACATTAACTTTAGTAATAGTTATATCATCAATTTTCTCTTTATCTACTTTTATCTTACTCTTGGTCTTTTCAATTGTTTCAATAGCTAAATCTGTTCTAATTTCGTATTTATTTAAATTAATTTTGTTATCCAAAGTTATCACCTATAAATAGGTTTAACCAATTTAAAGAAAATATTTGCGTTTTTCAATTTTTTCTGTTAAAATTATATTAGTTCTTGAGAGGAGATGAATATTATGGCTAATGTTAAAAATGCTAAGAAGAAGATTAAACAAATTAAAAAAGTTACTTTAAACAATACTCAGTTAAAATCAACAGTAAAAAATGCTATTAGAAATACTGATAAAGCTGTTGCTACTGGTAATAAAGAAGCAGCATTAAATTCTTTAAAGAGTGCAATAAAGAGTTTAGACAATGCTAAAGTAAAAGGTTTTGTTCACAAAAATAAAGTTAATAGAGAAAAATCTCGTCTAGCTAAAAAAGTTAATAAAATGGAAGAAAAATAGTTATTTCTTCTTTTTTTATGATATACTTATAATAAGGTGAATATATGGGAAAAGTTATTATTTCAGTGGGCTTATTAGTGTGTATTATTATAACTATATGTAACTTTTGGGAAGATGATATTATCTATTTATATAAAAAAACAATGATGGATTATAAATATAAAGATAATATTTCAACAAACGATTACTATTTAGAGGATAATTTTCTTTACTTTGATAATTTTACTAACATAGAAATTAATAATAAGCAAGAATTAATAAATAGTATTTATTATTCTATCAATAGTGGACAATCCGAAACATCTAAATATTGTGGTAAAGATTATGTTGGTTGTAATAAAGATATTAATGATATCTTTAATAATGGACAGTTATTAACCCTTATAAACAATTTTGTTCATCCCTTTAACAATTACCAAAATATAACTTCTAGTATGGAATACGATAAATTCATATCTATAAAAATAGAACGTATTTATTCTGAAAACGAGATTAATCAAATCGAGGATATTGTTGATAATATTATTGAAAACAATCTTACTGATGACATGACTGATAGGGAAAAAATAAAAGTTATTCATGATTATATTATCAATAATACTAAATATGATGAAGCCAAAGAAGAAGGTAAGAGTGCCTACAAATCTACAACAGCCTATGGAGTTTTAATAGAAGGATATGGTATTTGCAGTGGTTACGCTGATGCAATGGTCATCTTCTTAAATAAACTTGGTATTATTAATTATAAAATGGATAATGACGTTCATGCATGGAATTTAGTCTACCTAGATAATGAATGGCTCCATTTAGATTTAACTTGGGATGATCCAGTATCTAATACAAAAGAAGATATTTTATCACATGATTATTTCTTATTAACTAGTGAAGAACTAAAAAAGATTGATGATGAATTCCATTATTATGATGAAAATATCTTTCTGGAAGCTTAAAAAAAACCAATTAATTGGTTTTTTTATTAACGATGGTTATAGCTTTTAGGTACAGATTCCAAATACTCTGGAACGTCTTTTAAAGTAATTATTTCTGAAATATATTCATCTCTTTTGTCTTTTGGTAAGTCAGAAGCTAAACAAAAGACATTATTACCATATTTGGAATTACCCATATATAGTTCCCGCAAATTATGACATACGAGAATTGCTTTTAATAATAACTTATCATCTTTTTGATAAACACTATAGGCATTTACATCATCTAAAACATTAAAATTACCAACGATAGGTAATAATTGAGTTGACTCATCTATTAATACTCTAACACCATCTTCATCATAAAAAGACTGTTTACTATTCTTACTAACAATACTCACCTCCTTTGTAACAATTTATTCTTTAAATATTAAATTTGGTGCAGGAGAAGGGACTTGAACCCACACATCATTTCTGACAATAGATTTTGAGTCTATCGCGTCTACCATTCCGCCACTCCTGCATCTAGAATTATTGTATCATATTTTTAATAGTTTTTAAAGAAAAAGACACTTTTTTTTAC
>CAYWKX010000014.1:16793-23746 GCA_964459185.1 uncultured Muribaculaceae bacterium
GTTTTCTTTTATAATAATTATGTAATAAATTATTAATATATAACCATATATTTTTTAAAAATTATTTTTTTATATGATATAATATTGTAGGAGGAGATTTATAAAAAATGAGATGTATTGGAACAATAGTAAGAGGGATTAGAACCCCTATTATTAAGCAAAATGATGATTTAGCAAATATTGTTGTTAATTCTATAATGAAAGCTAGTGAAAATGAGGGCTTTAAATTTAATGATCGGGATGTTATTGCAATAACTGAGGCAGTTGTAGGTATTTCAGAGGGTAATTATGTTAGTGTTAATGATATTGCTAATGAAATAAGGAAAAAGTTTCCCTCAAGTCATATCGGTTTAGTTTATCCTATTTTAAGTCGAAATCGTTTTTCATTGATCCTAAAAGGTATTGCTAGGGGGGCCAACAAAATAACTATGTTACTTAGTTTTCCCGCTGATGAAGTAGGAAATGGTATTCTAGATGAAGAAAAGTTAAGGATAAATAATATCGGTTTAGAAGATATTATTACTGAAAAAATGTATACTGATATATTTGGTGATTATGTTCATCCTTTTACGGGTATAAATATGATTAAATTCTATCGTGATTTAGCTAGAAGTGAAAATTGTGAAATAGAGTTTATTCTATCTAATAATCCAGAACATATTATAAAATATACTGATGAAATACTATGCTGTGATATTCATTCCAGAGAAAAAACTAAAATGAAAATTAAAGATAAAAATCCAAAAGTTATTTATGATTTAACAGACTTATTAAATGAAGAAAATATTAATCATGGCTATCATCCTCTTTATGGATTACTTGGATCAAATAAATCTACTGAAGAAAGACTTAAATTATTTCCTAGAAATGGTGATGAATTAGTTCTAAAAGTCAGTAGTAAAATGAAAGAATTGACAGGTAAAAATATAGAGGTAATGGTCTATGGAGACGGAGCTTTTAAAGACCCAGTTGGGGGGATTTGGGAATTAGCCGACCCTGTTGTCTCACCTGCCTATACTAAAGGACTTGAAGGAACTCCAAATGAAATAAAATTAAAATATGTATCTGATAATAAATACAAAGATTTAAGAGGAGAAGCTTTAATCGAAGCAATAAAGGGAGAAATAAAAAATAAACAAAATGATTTAAAAGGTAATATGATTACTCAGGGCACCACTCCTAGAAGGATTACCGATTTAATTGGATCTTTAGCGGATCTAACAAGCGGGAGTGGTGATAAAGGAACACCAGTAGTACTTATTCAAGGATACTTTGATAATTTAGCAAGTGATTAAAAAATAAGATAGATTCTTCTATCTTATTTATTTTTTCCCTGCTTAGCCATTTCTCTTTCTGTATCTCTTTTTTTTATTGTTTGTCTTTTATCATAATTTTTCTTACCCTTAGCTACCCCTATTAAAACCTTTATTTTATTTTTAACAAAATATACTTTTAGGGGGACTAAGGTATATCCTTCTAACTCTATCCTCTGATTTAATTTAGATATTTCTTTTTTATGAAGTAATAATTTTCTTGTTCTAGTTTCTTCATGATTAAATATATTTCCTTCTTCATATAAAGAAATATGAGTATTAAGTAAATACATCTCTCCTTTTTTTATAATTGCATAACTATCAGCGATATTTATTTTACCATTTCTAATTGATTTAATTTCTGTCCCGGTAAGAACAATACCAGCTTCATATGTTTCTTCAATAGCATAATCATATCTAGCTTTTCTATTTGATATTTCCATTTTTTCACCTAATTAATATTAGCTACTGTCATAGTATTATCATACATTTGAACAACAGCTTTATATGTTTCGTAGACACTCTTATAATTGGATAAATAATCACTTGTTATGATACTAAAAGGTATAACTTTAAAGTTACGATAACCATTATAATAAGTATATATCAATTCATTATTAATATTATCTATCTTTATATTTATATCATCACCCTTTACTGTTTTAGTTATATCCAATGAAGACATTAACCCAACCATTTTATTATAGTTATCATCTTGATATTGGGCTGAAATAAGGTTCCCTAAGGAATAAACAATTAAAGTATCATCAATCCAAGTAACAGGCTGAATAACATGAGGATGTGTTCCTATTACAATATCAACTCCTAAATCTGCTAAAAACTGAGCAGCGTCTTTTTGATAATTGGTAGGATTATGGGTATACTCCACTCCCCAATGCATAGCCACAATTAAAACATCTACTTTATCCCTAACTTTTTCTATATCTTGTCTAACTGTTTCTTTATAAGCTTCATATTCCGCCGAACTAGAAGTTGGCCAAACATTAACCAAATATTCTTTATCATTAAAAACAGGGATTCCGTTTGTTCCATAAGTATAATTAAGCATAGTATAAGTAATATTATTTATTTCCATTACTTTTATTTCATTTTTTTCCTCTTCCGAACAATAACTACCTGCGGTTAATACCCCTTCTTTATTAGACCAATAATCACAAGAATTCTTTACGGCTGTTTCACCACGATCAATCGTATGATTGGTAGCCAAACTAACAAGATTAAATCCAGCATCAAGCATTGCATCTCCTACTTCATATGGAGAGTTAAAACGAGGATAATCAGATACCCCTATTCCAGAACCTCCTAAAATAGTTTCTTGATTATAATAGGCTAAATCATAATTCTGAACAATTTCCTTAATATGAGAATACATTGGAGTAAAGTCATAACCATTATAATTAGCATTACGATTTGCTTCATTATAAATACTACTATGAATTAAATTATCTCCAACCATAATCATTGATAAAGAATAGGTTTTTTCCTCGTCTTGTTCTTTTGCTATCTTTTCTCCTAGTAAAGGCATATCACTATTAATTATCCTAGAAATGCCATAATAAATGCCTACTCCTAGCAAAATAAGAATTATCAAAACTAATAAGATTCTACCTATTTTTAATCTTCTTTTTTTCGTTCCTAGACGACTCCTTTTTTTCATTTTGTTCATTCTCCTTTATAATTACAAAATCTACAGTACTAGATTTTTTAGAAGCACTTACTACCTTCACCGTTAATGTATCTCCAACCATATACCTCTTACCAGTTCTTTTACCATATAAGGCATATGTTTCTTCATTGAAAACATAATAATCATTATCCATGTTTTCAACTTTTATTAGACCTTCAACAGTATTAGGAAGTTCTACAAATAAGCCAAAATTTGATACTCCACTTATAACCCCTTCATATATTTCTCCAAGATGATCTTCCATATATTCTGCTTTCTTCATCTTTTCAACATCTCTTTCACAAGCATCAGCATCTTGCTCTTTTAAAGATGAATGCATAGATATTTCCTCTAATTCATAATTCCAAGTATCAATAACCTCTTCTGTTTGATTATTTTCATAATCTTTAACTAGTCTATGCAATGTTAAATCTGGATATCTTCTAATCGGAGAAGTAAAATGTGCATAACACTTACTCCCTAATCCAAAATGTCCAATATTTTCTTTTGAATAAACAGCTTTTGCTTGGGATCTAATAGCTAAATCATTAAAGACTTTATTCTCTGGTTTATTATCTAATTCCAACAATATTTTTTGTAAATCAGCAGAAGTAATTTTTTTATTACTCTTAGTAGCCACTTGATAACCCCTTGAGGCCACGAATTTAAAGAAATTTTGTAATTTAACTTGATCTGGTTTATCATGAACCCTATATATACCGGGTAGTTTACGATAGAAAATATGACTAGCTACTGTTTCATTAGCTACAACCATAAAGTTCTCAATTAAATTTTCCCCAGTTCTTTGTTCTCTTAATTTAATATCAGTAGGATGACCCTTTTCATCCACGATTATTTTAGGTTCAGTTGATTCAAATTCAATATAGCCTCGATTCCCCATTTTCTTTCTAAGTATTTTAGACAATTCCTCCATTAATTTTAAACTATTAACATATGGTTCATATCCTTCAGGAACAATATTATTTTCTAATATATCATTAACAGCTTCATAAGTCATTTTTTTCTTAGAATTAATAACTGATTCAAATATTTCATATTTAGTTACTATCCCTAGTTTATCTATTTGCATAACACAAGATAATGCTAAACGATCAACATTTGGATTTAACGAACATATCCCATTAGATAATTTATGAGGTAGCATTGGTAAAACCCTATCAACAAGATAAACGCTAGTTCCTCTTTGAAAGGCTTCTAAATCAATAATACCACCTTTTTCTACATAATATGATACATCAGCGATATGTACTCCTAATTCATAAGTATTACTATCTATTTTTTTAATTGATACAGCATCATCAATATCTTTAGTATCACTACCATCAATTGTGAAGATTACTTCATTTCTTAAATCTTTTCTATCTCTTAAATCATTTTCTGTTACTTCCATAGGCAACCTATCGGTATCATTTAAAATTTCCGGAGCAAATTCTGGTTTAAATTCATATTCATAAACAAATGATAAAATATCTACTCCCACATCGTTTTTATGACCAATTATTTGAACTATTTCCCCAGTATACTCATTATTATCCGCCAATTTAACTACTACTTTATGTCCCTCAACAGCATTTTTTGTTAATTCCTTAGGAATAAAAATATCTATTTTATTTTCTTTTCGATCGGGTTTTACATAACAACTATCACTATTATAATAGACTTCTCCGACTAAAGGTTCAGTATCCCTATCAATTACTCTAACTACTCTTCCCTCATTAGTTTTTTTATCTATTTCAATAGCAACAATATCACCATTTCTAGCCATACCTAGATTACTCTTATGAATATAAGTATCCTTAATAAAATTATCTATTTTGACAAAGCCAAATCCTTTTTCATTAATTAATATTTTCCCTCTTTTTAAATGACTATTTTCAAATAATAAATATTTTCCTTTCCTATCACTATAATCTAAAATACCCTCTTTTACTAATTTTTTTAATTCTTCCTCAAGCCCCTCATCCTTAATTTTAGAAAATAATTCTTCGAAAGTAAGTGATGGTGTATCTTTACTTTTTAATATATCAATGATTCTATCCTTCATTATAACTCCTTCTAATTTGAAAAAGGCTTAAAAAGCCTTATTTAATTGAAATAAATAAACACAATACTAGGAATGTCATTCCTAATAAAAAGGTCGTTTTACTAATAAATAGTTCAAATCCTCTTTCTTTTCTTTCCGCGAATAAAGAACTATTTCCCCCTTGAATTATTTGAGAAGCTGATTCAGCTTTTCCGCTTTGTAACAAAACAATACCTATCAATAAAATTGATACTATTAATACTGCAATTTCCATATTGTTTCCTCCTTCATTTATTTAATTATATCATTTGTTATTTTTTTTGTAAACTAATATTGACGTCCCCATATAACTAAAGATTTAGCAGTTTCTCCACAACAAACACATTTATCAGAAATATGTTCTTGATCAAAAGGAAGACATCTTGCTTTAGTTCCATTTATTTCCTTAATTTTATTTTCACATTCTTCTTTTTGGCACCACATTGCTTTAACAAAACCAGGTGTTTTAGAAATAATATCTTCTAACTCTTGCATATTTAAAGCTGTATAAGTCATTTCATCTCTTCTTTTCTTAGCTCTATCATATAAGTTAACTTGGATATCATTTAGTAATGAAACTACTTTTTCTACAATATTTTCTTTAACACTTATTTTTATCTTCTCCCTAGTATCCCTTCTTACTAAAGTTATTTCTTCATTACCCAAATCTCTTAATCCTATTTCTAAACGAATAGGAATACCATTTACTTCAGCCTCCGCAAATTTGAAGCCTGGTGATTTTTCACTCATATCAATATAATTAGTTATTCCCCTTCTAGTCAAATCACTTTCATATTTTTTAATTAAAGTCATTACTGCCTCATCATTAGTAATAGGTATTATTACCACCTGTCTAGGGGCTATTTTGGGAGGTAAAACTAATCCATAATTATCAGAATGAACCATGATTAATCCCCCGATTGATCTAGTAGTAAATCCCCAAGAAGTTTGATAAGCATATTCAAGTTCATTTTTTCTATTCATAAATTTTATTCCATAAGCTTTAGAAAATCTTTGACCAAAATAATGAGAAGTCGCTGATTGTAAACAAATACCATTGTACATTAAAGCTTCCACTGTATAAGTATATTCCGCTCCCGCAAACTTTTCCTTTTCGGTTTTCTTACCTATAATACTAGGTATAGCTAGATAATTATGAAAGAAATCATTATAAACATCTATCTTGTTTCATATTCAGCTTCCTCTTTTGTTTCATGAACAGTATGCCCTTCTTGCCATAAGAATTCTCTTCCTCTTAAAAAAGGTCTCGTTTCTTTTTCCCAACGGAAAACATTACACCACTGATTATATAATTTAGGTAAATCTCTATATGAAGTTATTATTGAGGCATAATAGTCACTAAATAAAGTTTCAGAAGTTGGCCTTATACATAATCTTTCTTCCAATTTCTTTTGTCCACCTTCGGTAACCCAAGCCACCTCGGGAGCAAATCCCTTTATTAACTCCCCTTCTTTATTAATTAAATTCTCCGGTATCAGTAAAGGCATATAAATATTTTGATGCCCTAATTTCTTAAATTCTCCATCTAAAATACCTTGTATCTTTTCCCAAAGAGCATACCCATTAGGTTCATATACAATACATCCTTTAACACTTGAATATGACGCTAATTTAGCTACCCTAACAATATCAGTATACCATTTAGCAAAATCAACATCCCTATTAGTTATTTCCTTATTCTCTCTATCGTTCATCATAACCTCATTTCCCTATAATTATATCATATATTTACCATTTTTAGATAAAATAATCAAAACTAATTGACAATAATTAGCTAATTTGTTATAATTTTACTTGTCTTGGGGAATTAGCTCAGTTGGCTAGAGCATCTGCCCTGCACGCAGAGGGT
>CAYWKX010000015.1:0-17828 GCA_964459185.1 uncultured Muribaculaceae bacterium
AGCTCAGTTTTAAGAAACGCCTCTTAAGTTACTAAGTTACCACCGTCCCTTGATACAGTATAATTTGCAGTCTGTACGAGCATATCTTTTAAGGGAAGACTTTCAGCACTTCTGGTCGTACACATCTGTAATATGGGCATCGAAATTCTTGGATGAATGGATCCGGCGAACAATGCTTTCTCGGATAGAACCACTTAAACAAGTTGCTAAAATGCTTAAGAAACACAAGCCACTTATAATGAACTGGTTTGTAGTGAAAGGTAAACTTTCTTCCGGAGCGGTTGAGGCTCTAAACAACAATGCAAAAGTCACTATCAGAAAATCATATGGTTTTCGTCAATATGAAACACTGAAATATGCCTTATATCATAAGCTTGGGAATCTTCCATTACCGGTATGTACCCACAAATTCTTCTGACGAGGCTTTGTTATAAACCTTTTCTCTTCCAGAAATTTTTATTCATCGACAAGCATATTCTCATTTTATTAGGAATATTTTTATACAATTGACCAGTTCTATAACCAAACAATTTAAACACAGTATCTATAATTAATTTTATTACGAATAACCCTTGCTTTTCAGATATCAATGCCTTGACAGACTTTATTGTTTGAGAAAACCCTTCCTCTGTATTTTTTGCTTTATATTGTAATTCCGGATAGGACTTAAAAAAACACCCGATATCAAAATACCTTTTAAATAATTGAACCGGAGAGTAATTATGAGAGTGATAAACAATCGCCTTTGAAGCATAAAAAGTTTTGTATCCTGCTTTTAAAATTTTATGCGCGATTACCATATCTTCATTACAGATGATTTTATCCGGAAAACCTCCAACCTGCTCAAATACAGTACGCCGTACACTTGCACATGGGTTCGCAAAATAAAGAGCTTTCACACCTTTTGTCAAAAGATCTTCATAAGTATTTACTCTATTCTCATCTGGATAGGAAAATCTTCGACCTAATACCTCAACTGGATCAGCTCCTATACGGGGCATCTGTCGAGCATATGCTCCACCAATTAAAGGATCTGCATATATTTTCATAAATTCTTCTAACAACGAACTATTTATCGGGAATATATCCTGTGTTATAAACACAAAGATATCACCTGTCGCCAGTGATGCTCCAAAATTACGCGTTCCTCCATGATCGAATTCTGATGGGTAGATAGTTTGGATTTTTGCTGAATATTTCTTAGCTGTCGAAATGGTACTATCCGTTGAAGACGAATCTATAATTATGATCTCATGTGGTTTTATTGACTGATTATTCAAACAATTTAATAATCCATCAAAGGAAGAACCAGCATTTCTCGTAGGTATTATTATTGAGAATTTATTTACAGATTTTTGCTTCATTTTTAATTTAATTTTCCTCTCCGACATCCTATTATTCGAAACCCAATGTCTTTAATATAGTTGGAAAAATGATATTTTCACAACCTGTAAAGCCAGGATGTACACCATCGGGGATATATTGCTCAAATAGATATGGATCCACATTCTTCAATACAACCCATTCCAGATTATTATCAATCAAAATAAAATGTCGCTCCTTCGCAACCTGTCGATAAACGTCATAATATTCAGCGAAATTCTTTTTAAGTAGTGAATCACCTGACCGGGGATTCATTGTCATGAGTATGATTTCACATTTAGGTAACGCTAAAAGTATACTATCAATAATTGCATTCAGATTTTTTTTGAATCATATTTACTGATAAGGTTTAATGGCATCACATCATTTACTGAAAATTCTATCGTAACACAATCAGGTTTCTGAGATATAACTCTATTCCTTACATTTCCTAATCCCCATCTGGAATCCATTCCCCCTTGACCACCATTCACTATCTTAACCAACCCGGTATACTTTTCATTAAAATACCAGCTCAGCTGTTCAACCCAAAATCCCCCAGCAGTTAGACTTGTACCATATGTCCCCATTACCTGCGGTATTCCAGCATTGATATTATCAACAAAATTGCTCTTTATATCAATCTTGGAAATTTCAGAGTTACAAAAAATACCGCACCATATAAAATAATAACAGTAACCTGCTCATTTAAATTTGTAACCTACAATAAAATAGGGAGAAACAGTAAAATTTCGAGTTGCCTTCCAACCAAGATCGTATGTACCTGTTTTATACTTTTGACAATTCCAAATACCCAATGATACTTCTCCACCTATAATGAACTTTTGAGAGAATGTCTTAAGCAACGAAACATTTACAACTGGCAATAAAGAAATAGATTTACTTTCTGCATATGTAGTAGCGATTTTTTGACTATAATGAGATTTTACACCTATTGAGCCCATTATCTCAATATCATTTGAAAGAGTTTTTATTTTTCCGATGTTTACATTTCCGGCTATGTTCATATAATCATGACCGATTCCTTTTATAGCACCCAACAATTTAAACTGGACTTTATTCAAATGCAGTTCATAACCTAACATGGCATCTTGAAAACCCTCCAAAATTACTCCATGTGAAGTTTTCATTCCATATACAACTGTCATCGATAATAATAAACATAAAATGATAATTGGACGTTTTATTAGTTTTTTCCTGAAATTTCAGAGTAAAGAAAAAATTAAATTATTTTTATTCATCTCGTTAATGATTAACCGTTTATTCAATTTGATCGTTTCTACACGATGCCGCTATGCGGACATATCTTTAGGTTTTAGCTATTTGATGCCTTCTTAACTTTGCTTTATTCATCTTCCCATCAGATTAGTTAGAATAAGGATATTTACCTAAAGAATTTTTTATACCATCTCTGAGCCCCAACCTAACACATCTGATCTTTTTTCTCTTTGATGATTCAAATGATATAATTCTAAGTAAATCATAAATCATAGCAACAATATCCCATATCAAATATCCGATATTTCTGTTATAAAGTCTCCACAATACTATCCTATTCCTGTATATATAATACCTTCTGTTTGGAGAATGATTTTTTGTTACTATGTTTGCCACCCCTAGTTTATGACGTGTAGCATTTCCCATTTGATGACAAAATTTTGCTGATTCAACGATGATTGACTTTATATTGTTTTTTGCAGCCCTTAATGAATATTCAATATCAATGTAATCAATAAATAATTCTTCTTTAAAGGGACCAATTTTTTGATAAACATCTTTTGATAAAAATGAACCGGACGAAATAACAAAACCGACTTCTATAAAACCTTTTTTAAATTTATTACTTTTGATAAAATAACATGATTTAAAAATTTCATATTTTTTATTTATTCCACTATTTGTATCATAAAAGGTTCCACCAAGTATACTATTTGGTTTTATTTTTGAAGCTTCAAGCATTTGATCTACATAATCATTGTTAAGAATACTATCATCATCTAAAATTAAAAAGTAATTACATCCACAATTTAGTAATAATTTAAGTCCAGTATTATATGCAGATCCAAGCCCTAAATTCTGATTATTAAAAATAATTAGAATATTTTTATTAATCTTCTGAACTATTTCTAATACATCATGTGTTTCTTTACATGAACTATTGTCAATAATACATAATTTATGAATTTGTGGCAGCACGGATTGGATCGTTTGGAGAACTGATTCTCCACTATTAAAAGTTACTATTACTGCACCAATTAAATTTTCCATATAGACGCTAATTTTATTGAATATTTTGTTATTTTAATACCTTATCAAACTCAATTAGTAATTCACGTGCTGCGCTTTCAAACTTAAATTTTTCTTTTATTTTTTGTTGTGCTGCAATAGCTTTTCTATTTACAACATCAATATTTTCTTTAGCAAATCGAATGGCATGTATAAACGTTTCAGTATCATATGGATCGCAAAATAATGCTTCTTCTTCGCCTAAGACTTCAACTAATCCTCCTATTTTACTCAATATTACTGGGCAACCTACAAATGCCGCTTCGAGAGCAACTCTCCCAAATGTCTCATATTTCGAAGGCATTATTAATGCCTTCACATTACACATGTAATTCCATACTGTTTTCGATTCAACTTGTCCAATAACTGAAATGTTTTTCTTTTTCAAAAAAATTAAATCGTCAGCAGAATATCGACCCAAAAAAATAAAATGAACATTAACTAAATTTATAGCCAGTTCTTTCATTGTATCGAAACCTTTATTAGGATCTCCTCCTCCACAATACAAAAAGGATTCAGAATCACAATCGACCTTTGTTGAATAAAAAGTCTCAACTTCTAATGGCAAATGGTTAAAAGTAACCATCATCTTTTTCTTAAATATACATGGATAAAAGCGAATTTGATGATTTGATACGAGAAACACTTTATTTGCACATGCCATGGCAAATATTTGAATAATATACGTTCGTAAATAAGCTACTATGGCCATTATACT
Source organism: uncultured Muribaculaceae bacterium (assembly GCA_964459185.1). Lineage (GTDB taxonomy): Bacteria > Bacillota_I > Bacilli_A > RF39 > UBA660 > CAYWKX01. The sequence continues at coordinate 4,388 of CAYWKX010000015.1, forward strand.
TCTCCCATCTATATTATAAAAGTTATATAAACCAATGGGAGCAGTATGAACAGTAACGTAAAATATGGGAAGGGAAGGGTAAAAAAACAAACCCAGTAATAAATTACACATACTACATACATATTTAGCTAATGGCTGATGAGCGTGAATTACAGAATACTTTTTTGTTTTAACAAAATTGCATAATGATAAAATGTAATTTTTATTTATTAAAATCGTTTCATATCCATATTCTCTGCATTTTTTTACCATTGGACCATTTCGAAAATATACAAAATCAATTTCTACTTTATATAATTTTCTCAATCTATTGGCAAGATCTAAAGCATACAGTTCACTGCCCGCATTCCCAGCATTACCTAATACCATAAGCATTCTACTCATAAACATTTCCAATGCCAAACTCATTCTGATGCATACAGACCGTTTTTATAAGCCCTTTGATATTGAGCTTATTTTCTTTTATTTCAAGTTCGAGCGTTACCTCAAGCAGCATAGCCGGACACTACTTTTATAATGCATGGTAAAAAAGTGAAATATTCAGCATTTTTTATTTCAATGTCAAGAAGTTTATAACTTTTCCACTGATACTGAGGCGACGTCTAAATTTAACTATTGGAAAACATCATTTGAACTTCTGGGTTATCACGATTACATTTCTGATGTGCTTTACACGTAAATCCTAGCATGCAATAAAAGAGCAATGCAACTGGGTACATAGAATGCAAATCGCATGTAAACATTGTGAATAATATAAAAATTAAAAAAACCAAAGATTCAGGGGATTTTATATTTCGGAATGTATGAAATCCGAATGCAATGAAGGTAATTAAACCAATAAAACCAATTTCGTAGATTATTCTTAAATAGTCATTATCAAATATTTTCGTTTCTATAGCCAAACTACTTACAGTACAATATCCGATCCCATGCCCCCAAAATGTTATCTCTCTCCAAATTTTTGTAGCTAAATTTAACCTCATTAAAAACGCTTCATCATTAGCAATGAAATTATAAGCCCATATTCCAAATCCTAAAATGATGACCACCGAAATGATTTTAACGATTTTGGGACATACAATTATAATATATAATAACATAGAAAATATGAATCCCATAACAGCGGTTCTTGAAAACGTAGCAATTATTATTGGAATCGATAATATTAGAATCAAATAATTTTTTTTAAATAAAAAGAAATATAAAGTTAATATTACGATTGTTAAACCTGCTAAATTTGGATAGCTAAAAAATAAGTATAATCTATGAATTTTTAAGTCAAATAACAATACACTTAGCGGCTCTGTAAATATCTCACTAAACACTTCAATACGACTAAATATTTGAATGTAACCGACAACTAGAAGTGAAATAAAATAAATATACAAGAATTTTATTAATTTGTTAATATAATCAATTTTTAAATTTGTTATTATATAATAAGTAACTAAAGGAAAGAGATAATATCTTATTGCCAATTTATCGGGAGCATTTTTTGCAATTCCTAAAAACCAATATAGTATGAGCACAATTGAATGGACAATCAACATTACAGTTGGCTTTTTTATTTTACAATTCACACCTTTTAAGAAAAAAATGAAGATAACGAGTACAAATATTACATCTTTGCCGTAGCTAGGAAATCTAATAAAATAATCTGACATGAAATAGGAATAGGATACCCAAAGGATTACATTAAGGACGATAAGAAAATTGAAACTAGTCTTTAAAAATGGTATACCCATTATTCAATCTTCGTTTTAGTATATATTTTGATGGAATAATCTTTTTAATAAAAAACATAAACAATTCTTTTAAATAGATAACCATTAGATAAAATAATGTTTCCAAATTTTTATACATTTTCACATTTATTAATAATTTTTCTTTTAATGTTCCTAATAAAAGACGCTCAGATACTCCACCTCTTGAGTATTCAATAATTCTAGTTTTAACGAAATTAACCCCAAATCCTGATTTAATATATTGACTATAGTAATCATAATCAGCGCAATACCTAAATTTAACATCATAATAAATATTTTTTTTGGGAAAAAACATCGCATTATGACATGTGGGCAAGTCATATTTTTTAAATAATGGTTCAAAGCTCTTTCGATACTTTTCATTGTTTAACATGTAATAATAATAAAATCCAAAGCAATTTATTTTATCCATTTGCAGCATAGTTTCATCAATTTTTTCAATAACATGATCACCAGAATTTACGTACAATAACCAGTCATTCGTAGCTAGTTTTATTCCTTTATTCATAGCATCATATATTCCGTGATCTGGTTCACTTACTAATAACAATTTTATTTTATTTTTCTCATATTCTCTCTGATAATTTTTTATTATAGATAAAGTCTTATCATTTGAAGCACCATCAATTATAATGTGTTCATATCCTTCATCTGAATGGTATAATATACTTTCTATAGTCTCAGAAATTGAAGTCTCGGCATTATAGCAGACAGTTATTATTGAAATCATACTTTTATCAAGGTTAATATAAATTTGATTATCGATATTACAAATTTCAAATCACGCAGGTTTGAGAAACTTTATAAATTTTGATGGCTAAGGTCATTACTCATATAGCAGATCACCAGGCCAGTTCATTTTGTCAGTTAGCGTTTCAAGTTTCACTCTGCTCCAATTCTTATTGTTAATTACAATTAATACTCTATACATAGTATATTGAGATTCTTTCACTATGTATTGGTTTAAAAAATCCAGCAGATTACAATATATAGAACTTTAGTTTTCCAAACAGCATTCACTTAAATTGTATTCGATTTATTGTAAATACATTGTTAAATGTAATACGATTCACAGAAAAGACATTATAAATGAAGACCACATTGGACACACGTATTTGATCGTCTCTTCGCATTATTAATGCTACTCACAAATCTAGTGTTGAATAAATAGCATCGTATTATTTTTCGATTCTCCGGGCCTAAGAATATATTTGAATTAGCGAACAACCAATTGTACTTTCATCATATCTATTCTTACCCACTTAATTGTTAACTAATTTTGCTTCTTTTTTTAAATGATTTTTTATTATTCTAATAAAATTATCATAAAAATCTTCTTTATTAGAAAAGTAATAATCTCTTAATAAATCTTTTCCCCATCCATTATCCCATACATCCAACATTACATTTACAAGGCTTTGAAGACTATTTGCATTGAAATATCGACATTTTTCCGGATTCTGCTCTATATGTACCGTAATATCAGACAAAATTATCGGATGGCCGATTGACTTACACTCTTCAACAATAGTACTCCACCCTTCAAATAGTGATGGATTTATAGCTGCTAAACTGTTTACAAGTATAGCAACCATTTCTTCATATTCGACTACTCCTAGCAATCGTATATTATTCTCAAGATTATTTTCTGAAATATACTTTTTTAACAATGGTACATATTTAGGATTCCGGTTATCCTCTAATAGACCAGTACAGATGACATCTACATCTATCCCTTTTTCTTTTATACACTTTACAGCTTCAAAAACCAATCTGTGGTTTTTATGTGCCCAAAACTGATTTGAAATATGGAAATATTTTGCAGGTAATTTAAACTTTTCTATTGTTGAAACGAAAAGATTTTTATCTTTAGGTAATTGCGTGTTCGATGCAGTAAACCGCAATACATGGAAGCGCTCTGATGTGTAACCAATAAAAGCGTTGCAATCTTGTAGTGCAGCCTCACTACTAAATATAACACCCTCACACTTTGTTATTAATTGCCTATTTGCTTTATTTCTCTTTTTTATTTCTTTTACGCCAAAACAATCTGGCAGATGCAGATGTTGAAAGTCTGGTATCCAGCCAATGTTTGGAACACCAAAATTTTCGTATTTAATATTGTGAGAGACAATATCAATTTCATGTTTTTTTAGAAAGTATTTCCAAACACTTAACCCAAGAGGTCTCACAAGCATCTTTAATATCCACCAAACATTCCACTTGGTTCTCAAAGGTGCGAAAATAACTTCTGCGTATTGGCTATACTTTATGACAAAAGTTTCTGGAGAATTGCAAGGCAATAAAGCGACACACTGGATTGAATTCTTACTCTGTCCTTTAATGACTTTGAATAAATTAAGGTAATAATTAACTCCTCCTATCCAATTTTCATCGAATGGTGGTAAAAACGCGATCCTAATTGCCATTTTCATTAACCCATTTTGCATATGCGGCGATACCCTCATTTAAATTTACCCTAGCGGTGTACCCAAGTGCTTCAAGTGCAGTTATATCTGCCCGCCAATTAATAGGATCTCCTTCTCTAATCATACCATTAAAATTCAGGTCTCTGATATCTTTACCCATTTCAGTTATTAGAATACCGGCAGCCTCCCTGATGGTCGTTTCACACCCATTCGCGATATTATAAACAAATTTAGTAGACTTATCAGCAATCAAACGAATCGCCTGGATTACATCACTTATGTGAATAAAATCACGTGTTTCTTCACCAGTACCATAAAGCTCAAGTTTTTCTTTCTTAGCTATTTTTGTTGCTAACTCCCAAAAAAGTTGCTTACGAATTCCTGCACCATACGCAGAAAATATTCGTACTATTGTGACAGGTATATTTTCAACATTGTAAAAGTATTCGCAAATATTTTCACACAAACGTTTATGTAAACCATACGGAGACACCGGCATAAGGCTGTCGGATTCAGTTATTGGCAACTTTCCTGGGTTTCCGTATACTGCAGCACTTGACATAAAAACAACCCTGGGTTTACATCCTACCTTTAGTAAAGCAAAAAATAGTTTGTGCAATAATTGAACATTATTTGAGAAGTCCATAAATGGTTCTTTAACTGATAAGCCAACGTTTGCATTACCAGCACAATGTATTATAATGTCAGGTTGACATTCAGAAATAAATTGAGTTAGATCTTCTTCCAGAAGGTTGCACTCCTTTTGTTCATAATTTAGATGAGGAATAATCTTCATATCGATCCCTACTACTTTATAGTCATCTTGTACAAAAGATGCCGCAATGCGAGATCCTATAAAACCGGATGATCCGGTAATAAGAACTGTTTTTTGCATTAAATCCTCTTACTTTTATTATTAAAAACAAATATTTACTAATTACTAAATTACTACACCCTTTTACAATAAGTCTCCAAATACCTTTGTTACCGCCTCTAAAGGTATTGAAATGTCAGGATAGGAATTTTCCAATAAGTTAACATATTCTTCATCAGTAGGATGTCCTAAATCTAATTCATTCTTGATCGCATCTACTGCTAACCATCTTTTCGAATTAAAATCATAACGTTTAATAATTTTACAAGGATTTCCAATTGCAATACTGAATGGTGGAATGTCTTTTGTCACAAGTGCACCTGCCCCAATTATCGATCCATGCCCGATAGTGACGTTTCCAATTATTATAACACTGGCCCCTAACCAAACATTTGTTTTTAAAAAAATTGACTTTTCGAAAGTATTTCCAGAAATGATATAAGGGACCAATGGACTATCGATTATATGATCACTTCCAATAAGTTTACACTCTGGACCAGTCATACAGTAATTACCCAAAGATATTATTATCCCTGAAGAAAAAAAGTTCCTTCTACCTATGCAGCAATTATTTCCAATAGTAACGTGAAACTGATTTTTAATTCTACCGTTTACATTAATCCATGCATCTGAACCAATAACAGTGTGGTGTCCAATAGATACATTCTTCCATCCATTAACTTGCACAGACTTATCAATAAATGACTTTTTTCCTACATTTTTGTGCTTGTAATAAGGAATCAATAATTTATAATAGATGTTACGCAATATGCATAAAAAGCTCCAGATTCGTCTTGTTCTAAATTTAAGTAACCCTTTTAATTTTTTCATGGTAAACTTTGCCCAATTATTTTTGAGGGGTTACCGGCTACAATGGAATATGCTGGCACATCTTTAGTTACAACAGAATTTGCACCAATAATTGATCCCCTTCCAATTTTTACTCCTTTTAGTATTGTAGCACCAAAACCAACCCAAACATCATCTTCGATAAAAACAGGGGCAATGGTAATATCTTCGCACAGGTCGGACACATACTCATTTACAAATACAGAAACAGCTTCTGCATGTCGTTTTGCAGCAGAGATCGAATGATTATTTGTATCTAGTATATGAACATTATGAGATATTAAGCAACGATTACCAATCATTATGCTTTCCATTGCCCATAGTCGGGAAGACGGCCCTAAAAAACAATATTCCCCTATCTCAACAATGCTCTTCTGATTAAAACATTGAATAATTCCATGAATTTGAGAATATTTCCCGATTTTGATATTTTTATTATTAATAGAAACAATCTCAGCTGATCGAAAAAAATTAGTTGTTTCATCACAATCACATTTTGAACGCAATAACTTTTTATAACAATTTGTATGCAGAATAGATAGTAAAGAAGTTAACTTAAAGTACCCCCTTACTACGTATGCTCCCAAACTTAACATTATTTGCCAAACATCCTAAATGGGAGCAAAACCATTCTCTTGAAAAAACTAATCGTCTTTTTAATGACAAGAAAGTTACACCAGGGACAAAATATTTCTGCAAACACTTTATCGTATTGAATAAACGGTTCACATTTCAGAGGATGTGATATTGGAAACGATAGCTCATATAGTGGTAGGTTCGATAAAGGATGGCTCTCCGAAAATGTGTGTGTCGAATTAGTACTAAACCCTATATTCTTGACAAGATTAACTTTCGGAACAACACTCTTTTTATTCAATAAAAATCGGATAAATAACCACTGATAATCCCACGTATCATGCTCAATATTTAAAGATGAACTTTCTATAACAGTTCTAATAGCCTTGTAAACTTTTGGATGCCCTGAGTTTTTCTTAATTATTTTCCAATTTTCAATTGTTAATAAGCAATTAATGTCTGGCTTGAAAAACTTCCATGCTCTCTTCCAGGTTGCCCACCCCCAATTTCCTCCCATCATGGAAAAAAAATAATCTGCCCCAACAGTTGTTGTACTTTGAATATTTGTACCAGAAATAGCAAAAATAGATTCGTCATTTTTGAATTTTATTAAAGTATCCACACAAAATTTAAAGAAACTGGTAGCTGCGACACAATCATCCTCAAGAATTATTCCATATTCTTCAGTTTCAAACATCCAGTTTATCGCCTCAACAATATTCCATTTACACCCAAGATTGACATCTCTAAAAAGTGTTTTCAGTTCGCAATCCCAATCAATTTGCTTAATAATTTCTCTTGTTTTTTGGCATTTTTCAAACTCCCCCTCTTTATCTGATCTCGGGCCATCCGCTGCTACAAAAAGATATTTGGGTCGCTGTTTTTTAATTTCATTAAAAACCATCTGCGTTGTATCTGGTCTATTAAAAATGATAAGTAATATTGGAGTATTCATTTAACTAACAATTCGTTTTCTTTTACAATGTAATCGTAACAACTATACTTATTTTTTTTTATTTAAAAAAAATGTTTAACGATCTGCTTAGATTTATTTTTAATTTTTATAAATAATTTACTGACCGATAGCCAGTTATTTATTCCGCAGAATAATAGAAATGTTGCCGGATTGAATAAGCTCGTGTGACTACATTTTGACTTTTCAAACAGATTTTTTGCAAACAGGACTTCTTCAAAACCTGGGATTCTGCATTTCACACTCAACAAATTAAATGCAATTTTATTATAAGCTATTGAGTGTTTTTTATTTATTTGTTTTTTACCAATGATTTCGTTTTTACAAAAAAACTCAATACCATATTTGGAAAGTAACTTCTGCATCAATTGAACACTTTCAGTTCTGTTTTCATTCTCCAACTTACGAAAACCTGACTCCTCATGTTCACGCCTAAGCACTGTACAGATATCAAAAAAAACAAGTTTAAAGTTTTTAAGCAGTAAAAGGGTAAACTCGACATCCTGAGTAGTTCTATTGTTCTCGTCAAATAAACCAATGATCTCAAAACTTTTTTTAGGCACAACCAAACTACATGCATAAAACCATACAGAAAAAAAATCAACAGGATTATCGTAGAATTTTTTAAATTTATTCTTTTTAGGAATGGATGTAATATTATTAACAATTGTACCTGTTGGGGCAACAGTAATAAATCCTTCAGAGATTTTGTTTCGCAAATTCATATGATTTTGAATATTATCCGGCATATAAATATCATCATGACTTAACCAGGCAAAATAATCACCTTTCATATTATTTATGCCATAATTTAATGCACTTGATACACCACCATTATTCTTGTAGAAGTAACGGATTTTATCCCCAAATGACAATGCGATTCTCTCAGTTTCATTATTATCTTTCGAACCATCATTTACAACCAGGATTTCAATATTTTCATATGTCTGAGCCAAGGCTGAATCTATGGCCATTTTTAGATAATTAGAACCATTGTAAACTGGTATAATTATTGAAACAAGAGGCTGCTTAAGCATAAGTGAATTTCAACCCTTCAATTTCACAGCTCATTTTTTTTCCAAACTGTACGATTAATATAATCTGTATAACTGGCAATAATTCGAACCACCTTTTTTGAAACATTATCGACATCATAGTCCAATACATTTCTAAACATCCTGTTATTCTTTTCAAACGATTTGGTGACAATATTGATAGCTTCTATCACTCGTTCGCTTTGTAAACCAGACATGATCAGAATTCCCTCATCCATACCCTCTGGACGTTCATGTGCGTTTCTAATGGTTATTGCAGGAAAATTTAATATTGCACATTCCTCCGTAATCGTTCCGCTATCGGAAATTACGCAGTATGCATTCATCTGCATTTTCACATAATCAAAAAAGCCTAATGGTTTCATGATCTCAATACGCTTATCTAAAATGAGATCGTTATGGCTCTCAATTTTTTTCATGGTCCTGGGATGAGTTGAGAATATGATCCTTTTCCCAAAAGTTGAGGCTAACTTATTTAATGTATCAATCAAACATTTAAAATTTTTATCTGAGTCGATATTTTCTTCCCGATGTGCACTTACAAGGAAAAAATCACGTTCACATAAATTTAGCCTTTCCAATACATCGGAGTTTTGAATCTCTTCTTTATGGAATGACAGAACCTCCTGCATACAAGATCCTGTCTTAATAATTGTTTCTGGTGCAATTCCTTCTTCAATTAAATACCGTCTTGCATGCTCAGTCAATGGCATATTGATATCGCTTAAATGATCTACAATTTTTCTATTAATTTCTTCCGGTACACGTTGATCAAAACAACGATTTCCAGCTTCCATATGAAAGATAGGTATTTTTCTCCTTTTTGCGGAAATAACTGACAGGCAACTATTTGTATCACCATACAACAATACTGCATCGGGAGAAACTTTTTCGAATATCTTATCTGATTCTGAAATTACGTTACCAATTGTTTCAGCTGTCGTTTTACCAACAGCATTTAAAAAATAATCCGGGCGTTTAATATTCATTTGATTAAAAAAAATCTCATTCAGCTCATAATCATAGTTCTGCCCAGTATGTACAAGGATATGATTGACATTTTCTTCAAGTTCATTAATAACACGGCTCAATTTTATAATTTCCGGCCTTGTTCCAACCACAGTCATTACTTTAAGCATAAACTTCACCTGTTCTTCCAGCAATCTCGTCTTTAACGTAATCCAACTCTAATAATAGTTTTTTTACTTCTTCTATATTTAACCGCTTGGTATTCGCAGAGGTGTAGTCATCCATTTCACTAACTTCTTTTTCACCTTTTATAAAATATTTATCATAATTTAAGTCTCTATTATCCGATGGTATTCTGTAAAAGTTACCTAAATCTTCGGATTTAATCATGTCCTCTCTTGTTACCAATGTTTCATGTTTTTTTTCGCCATGTCGTGTTCCAATGATTTTAATTTCATTTTGAGCATTAAATAGTTGCTTAATTGCCATTGCAAGATCATAGATGGTACAAGCAGGGGCTTTTTGTACAAATATATCCCCCTGGTTTGCATTCTGGTATGCAAATAAAACCAGTTCAACAGCCTGCTCCAAAGACATTAAAAATCTTGTCATGGTTGGATCTGTTATTGTGATAGGATTGTTTTGCTTGATTTGTTTTATAAAAAGGGGAATAACAGAACCTCTTGAGGCCATCACATTTCCATACCTGGTTCCGCATAACACTGCATCACCTTTGGATAATGTCCTTGACTTTGCAACCATTATTTTTTCCATCATTGCCTTTGAAATTCCCATAGCATTGATAGGATATACGGCTTTATCTGTTGATAATACAACCATTTTTTTTACGTTATTGGAGATTGCAGCATTTATGACGTTATCAGCTCCAAGTACATTTGTTCTTACTGATTCCATTGGATAAAATTCACAGGATGGGACCTGTTTTAATGCTGCTGCATGGAAAATATAATCAACTCCACGTACTGCATCTTTTACACTTTCATAATTTCTGACATCGCCGATATAAAATTTAACCTTATCATTCTTCAATTTATTACGCATGTCATCTTGTTTTTTTTCATCTCTGCTGAAAATCCTGATTTCTCCAATATCGGTATTCACAAACCGCCTTAATACAGCATTGCCAAAAGAACCTGTACCACCAGTAATTAAAAGTGATTTTCCTTTAAACATATGTAAAACTCTCCTTATTTATTATCATTCAGTGATTTATTGAATTTGACAAAAGAATCGTGCATTTGGAAAATCAGCATTTCCCAGTCAGGTACAGAATAGCCCGTATCTTTTATAAATTTATCCCCTGAAAGGATTTTCGATTCCACAACTGTATTATTTTCAATTACTTCCACATCCTTCTTGTAAGCCAATGCAACTAATTTTAATAAATTATATTTTGAGATTGGTGTTGAAGCAACTTGATAGAGGCCTTTTAAACTTTTATCAGGCAATATATACTCGTACAGAATCCGTGCATGTTCAGTACATGGCAGACCTGAATAAATGACTTTATTAAACCCCTGAACAGAATTTTCCTGCCTTAAGAACCACTCAACAAGGCTCAGCTTGTTTTTTATCTCATTTCCGATTATTGAAGTTCTTATTGTCAAAGCATTATCGTAATGTAATTCGCCCAGATACTTCGTAATTCCATAATAATCTTTTGCAGTACATATATCCGTTTCAAAATATGGAGCACTTTTTTTGCCATCAAATACACAATCGGTACTATAGTGAATCAGACGACACCCCTCATCTTTACATACTTCATATATTTTATGCGGTAATGCGGCATTTATTTCGATACAAGGTAACGCAAGTCCACCTTCCTTAAGTTGCTTTATAATACCTACACAATTAATAACGACATCTGGTTTAACATTACAAATGCATTTTTTTATTGTATCGATTCTATTGGCATCAACGCTATCAATTAATCTTTCAGTACATTCTTTGGGCAATGATTTGATTGTACTTTCCTTATCTCTTACAGTACCAAAAACATCCAAACCTCGTATTAGCAATTCAAATAGAAGATTGTGCCCCAACATTCCAGAAGCACCCAGTATTAACACCTTCAAGTCAATAATCCTTGTTTTTTATATTCATGAATAAGTTGATTATCATTTTTAATTTTTGTGTATTCTAACCAGGAAGAAATAGCCTCCCAGTTAATTTTCTCAGCAGCATCAACCGATTATCCAAGATAATGTATTTACGACGATTTTGGATTTCTCTGCAATTACAAAAGCACTTACTACATTTCTAAACCACACATCAACAGATGATCTATCTTATTGAAACATAAACAATATTACTCAGTCCAAATTGCACAGTTGAATAATGTGAATCAATGCATATAGAAAATCAAAATACAATATAACCTACGTTGAAGATGACAACTTGACACCTTCCTTATTTTTCTTTCTAAAAAAAGTGGATTCTTTTAGTAACCTTATTTTCGATTTAATCAAAATTTTTAATTCAACAATTAATTCAATGTATAATTTTTTCACCCTATTAAAATTTGACATTGAGTCAAGAACAGAATAATGATATATACTATAATACAATAAACCTAATTGCTCTTGGTTTTCCTTTGCAAATTCTTGATCTGATTCGATAAAAGATATGACATTTTTCATACCTCTTTGAATTTTATCATTATTAAAAGATGCATTTGTAGTATGTATGCGTACCTTTGTTAAGGGAATGTCTATAGCAAGAAAGAAACATTTTGTTTTAGCTATTGAAATCCAAAAACAAATATCTTCTCCACAATCAAATTCTTCAGAAAATCTCAATTTCTCTTTAATTATGTCTTTCCGTACCATTACTGTTGGAGTAGCAATTTGACAAAGAGACGTTATTTCAGGAAGTGATCTGGAGTGGAACTTCCCAGAATTAATAATCATTATATCTTTATCTCTGCCAAATCTTAAATATGATGTATAAGAAAATGATACATCCTCTTCTAACATTCGACGAAGTTGATATTCAATTTTGTTTTTTTCAAATAGATCATCTGCATCTAAAAAGGCTATGTATTGACCACTTGCATTACTTATACCAAAATTGCGTGCAGCTGAAGCACCGCTATTTTCACGGCGGAAATATCGTATACGAGAATCTCCATCAGCTAATGCAATAATTGAATCCATATTCTCAGTAGAACCATCATCAACGACAATAATTTCAATGTTTGAAAATGTCTGGCATTGTGCACTTGCAATCGCTTCACATGCCCACTCAACGCGGTTATAACATGGTATAATTATACTTACTGTAGTGTTTTTAAAAATTTCCTCAGCTTTTGTAAAAGCATGATTTTTTGCACAAATATACGGTGTATTTTCCAGAAATTTTCCGCACTTTAGATAAAAAAGATAACTACTTCCTTCATGCGCAATCCGTTCGTCAACAGAACACTTATCCATCATGCTAATCCAGAGCCGATTAGCCTCAATCAAGGTTTCTGGCAATGTTTTAGATCCTTGATTCTCATGCCATCGTGACTCAACAAGTACATCTTGCATATGAATAAAAGGATACTTTCGAATCATACGATACCATAAGTCATAATCCTGTGTGGTTCGAAGGAGTTTATCAAATCTACCAATGGTATCAAATGCCTCTCGAGGAATAAGAAGGGAACAACCATGAACACATCCACGTAATAATGGATATAATGGTTTATTTTGCAACATCTGATGATCAAATATATGTGCTCCAACCTTTTTCCCCTTAGAATTAATTGTATAATAATTCGTAAAGAGGATAATTCTTTGTTGGCTATATTTCTGTAAGTACTTTATCTGTAGTTCAATTTTCTCTGGCAAATAGCGATCATCATGGGAAAGCCATGAGAAATAATCACCAATCATTTTTTCAATGCCCAAATTTAGAGCTGTAGCAACACCGCCATTTTCTTT
>CAYWKX010000015.1:17838-22532 GCA_964459185.1 uncultured Muribaculaceae bacterium
CTTATACCGTAGTTAAAAGCTGAGGAGACACCACCATTTTCTTTCTCAAAATAACGAATTTTATCTCCATAGGATAACGCGATTTCACGTGTTTTACCAATATCATTCGATCCATCATTAATAACGATTATCTCAATGTTCTTGTATGTTTGCGCTAACGCACTATCAATTGCATCACGCATATAGTCAGAACCATTATACACAGGTATTACAATTGATACTTTGGGAATATAATGAGGCATTTTGATGTATTTACTTGTTCTTTTTTAAAATTCTTTTTAATACAGACTTTGTTAAACTTCCAACTTTAAACAGTATGGAAAAAATCCTATTTATTGAAACAGAGTGAAGTGACTCAGCATCATCAATTAACTGATTTTTTGTGATTTTCCACATAGTATCTTTATTTTCACTCTTGATATTTTTTATAATCCAAAAAGCTCCGAAAGGTTTTTCTAATTTTTCATTCAAACTATTTGTGAAATGGAATTCTTTTGCAACATAAGCATCCCAAGTGTCATTAAAATCCTCAGGATACCATCCAGACTTATGTTCTTGCTGTACACCACCATTTAAACCCCAAGCATCCACTCCGTTGGGATGTGACTGTGGGAAAAAGCCTAAAGGTGTAAATATTGCGATCTGTTTTCTAGCAATTCTTTCAGTTAGTTTAATTAATCTTTGGCCATCGTTTTTTTCAAGATGTTCTAAAACGTCTACAAGCAATACAGTATCAACTGATTTTTCAGGAAATAGTTTACATGCCGTTTCCCAATCCGCCTGTATTACAACCATAAAACGATCATCAATTTCTTCAACTTTTTTTTGTAACACCTTTACATATTCACCAAATGGTTCGCAACAAATATGAACCTTTGGAAGTATATACTGCTGAGGAACAATTCCACAACCAATATCAAGAACTGAATCTGTATTTTTGAATTTGGATTTTACAGATGTCATTAGTTCATTACCATTAAAAAAAGTGACATTCGCCATTCAAACTTCCTTCATTTAGACCTTTTTATTTTCCCATTTTAAGTATGGTCTTACAAAACCACTAAACTCTCCAAAATAATCATTCCTTAAACTTTGGCCATCCTGAATTTCAAAGCTTAAGGCATTTTTTAAAACTTTGGCTTGGGAAAAATGTTTTTCGAAAATAATAATATCAACCGTGTAGGCGCCTTGATTTAATAATTGTTTTGGTATGCAACATTCGGAGTAGTACTCACCTTTTATTTGTGGTCTTCCATAAAAATTTTTATCCTGATTATTAATGGAGTTTCTGTATAAACAACTAATGTCAAACCTACCATCGCATCATCATTTATACACTGAAAATCAACCTTTATAGAAAAATTGTCATCAGTAGTCAGGCACTCACATTTTTTTTCCATTTCTGGTACTAATGATATTTTTTTTAATTTAATATATCGATTGGCAGGCTCCAACCCATTATCCCACGTCTTACTATATTCAAAAGATTGAAAATCACAAATATATTTGGAAATAACATTTGAAACTGTATCTTTCAACAATAATTTACCAGCTGAAATTAATATTCCTGTTGAGCAGAGTGTCTTTACCGCACCCATGTTATGACTGACGAAAATTACTGTTCTCCCTTCCTTTCCTACAGTCTCCATTTTCCCTAAACATTTTTTCTGAAATTGTGAATCTCCCACGGCAAGTACTTCATCAACAATCAAAATTTCTGGTTCTAAATGAGCTGCAACAGCAAAGGCCAGCCGCACATACATGCCGCTCGAATACCTTTTCACTGGAGTATCAAGAAACTTCTCAATTTCTGCAAAATCAATAATTTCATCAAATTTTCTCTTTATTTCACTTCTACTCATTCCAAGAATGGCACCATTTAAATAAACATTCTCTCTTCCGCTGAGTTCCGGATGAAATCCTGTTCCTACTTCAAGCAGACTTGCGACTCTTCCTTTAATTCTAATTTCGCCAACCGTCGGCTCTGTTATTCTACTCAAAATTTTCAGCAGAGTCGACTTTCCGGCACCATTTCTTCCAATTATTCCTACTCGCTCTCCAGGTTTTATATCAAACGATATATCTTTTAATGCCCAAAAATCTTCTTGAGATGTAAACTTATGGTTTCTCATACCCTTTTTTCTGATACCTTTGACCCAGTTAGTAATTTCATCCCGAAGAGTATCATTTCTTTTGATACCTTCATGACGAATTTTATAACATTTGCCAATATTAGTAACATTAATTATTGAAGACATTCTTACCTGCGATTTAATGTTTATTTTGTGAGAATATTACCTTTATATTACATCTGCAAATGTTCTTTCGGTTTTTCTGAAATACCAGAAACCAGAAAGTAACAGTAACAAGCTTAGGGAAATTGACATATAAAGTCCAGGCAAAAAGATTCCAGTATTATTACCTGTAACAGCCCACCTGAATCCATCAATTACTCCAACCATTGGATTTACTGAATATAACAACCTGAATTTCTCAGGCACAACAGAACTGGAGAAACCTACAGGCGATATATATAGCCCAAATTGGACAATAAATGGAACTATAAATTTAAAATCACGATAGCGTACGTTAAGAGATGCGATCCAAAGTCCTGTCCCAAGGGATGGTAAAATTGCAACAATTAAAAATAAGGGTATAGCAAGTAGGTTTACTGAAGGCAAATATCTAAACCATACCATCAATCCTACCAACAATAAAAAAGAGATTAAAAAATCAATCAAACTTACAACAATAGTACTGACTGGAATAATAATACGGGGAAAATATACCTTTGAAATTAAACCTGAATTGTTTATTAAAGAATTGCTTCCTTCCTGAAGTGAAGTCGCAAAAAACTGCCAGGGTAACATCGCGGCAAAAACCATAATAGGGTACGGAACACCTGTATCGGAAGGCAGTTTTGCGACCTTCCCAAAAACTATTGTAAACACTACCATCGTTAGAAAAGGTCTTACTATACTCCAGGAAATTCCTAAAGCAGCTTGCTTATATCTAATTAAAATGTCCTTCCAAGACAGAAAAAGAAATAACTCACGATAAGCCCACAATTCTTTCCAATAATGTGAAATTTTTTTTCCTGGCCGAATTATAATCTCATTTTTTTCCAATGTAGTTCCTTTACCGACTTCCAAACATTCTTCAATGGTGATTTGCGTTTATTTTTTTTAATGCGCATATATTTGTATAATTCATATTTTGAGAGATATTTTTCTAAAAATACAACCCATTATGAATATTTGAATTAAATCTTCTATATTTCTTGTGGAGTTTCATTAACTATGAATTATTATAAAGTTAATTTAAAAAAATAATCCCTTAATACACATTCTTTATGTTCATCAATTGAACAAGATACTATTCTGCGGAAGGAAATTCAAGGAGTTTCCAGTGACTGAGTGACTAAGTAGGAGAGAAATGGCTGGTAACGGAGGTTAAAAATTATTACCGCAGGTAATCCTTATCTTCCTTAGTCACTTAGTTACTGACCACTCAGTCACTATTTTCATTCTTCCTTAGTCACTGACAACTCAGTCACTTTTCTCCCTCAAATACCTGATTAATCCGTTAATTAGTCTCCCTGCATCCTTTATTTTATGATCTATCTCATCAATATCGCTTACATATCCGATCTTATGAGCAAGGAGGAGCTGAGTTTCCAGCTCAGCATTCGAGCCCTATGCAATGTAAAGGAACTGAATGAATTCCTTATTCGATTGGCGTGCCGCGCCTTCGGCGATATTGGAAGGGATAGAGACTGCGGCTCGACGCATCTGATTTGTGAGGCCGAAGTTTTCTGATTTTGGGAACGTTTCGGTTAATTTGTAGGTTAACGTCGCTAAATCCATCGCAGATTTCCACGCATCGAGATCTTTGTGACTTTTCGTGAAGTTGATCCTTTCTTTAGTGACTAAGAGACTAAGTGTCTGAGTTGAAATCAAGTAATCAGATTAGTATTTTTTGTGTTAAACTTGTTATCACAGGTAATTTTTTCCTTAGCCACTGACAACTCAGTCACTTTTCTCCCCCTTAGTCACTTAGTCACTGGCAACTCAGTCACTAAGTCCCGACTTCAGTAAACAGATCACCTTTAAGCCGAATTCCATCCAGACAGGTATCTATTTACCATTTTCAAGGTCTCTTAATTCCTAATGACAGAAGTATCGATAATTGCAGCCTCAGCCATTTTCAATCCCTCCCTCATATTCCTGTACCGAAAATTTGAAGGGAGAAATTCCGCGATGTGTCAGCAGTTCTATAAAAGTTTTCTCCTGATACCCTGCGATTTCAGATGCAGCACCTAAAGAGACTATACCATCTTTAAACATTTTTATTGCCAGTAATGTTTTTATTTCATCCTGACTCATCGATAAATTTGGTAAATTAATTGTTATTTGCATTGCATTATACTTTTTTTCAGAATGTAATCCTGTTTACACCAGTACCAGTTTCTTCTTTCATGCCACACCAGTTGCAAGCCACGGATCAAGAGTCGAGTCGGTATATCTACTCATTCTTATTTTCTCAAGCTCCTGCAGTAGCTGATTCCGCTATTTTTTAACGAAATCTCTCTCTATTTTTTCTTCTTTGGTTAATTCAGCCTGAATTGCATCATCAGTACTATCTGGTAACTAAGAACATTTCTACAGGTCTCTTCCTTAGCCACTGAACCTCCC
>CAYWKX010000016.1:0-3228 GCA_964459185.1 uncultured Muribaculaceae bacterium
CATACCGGCGATATTCTTACTGATTGCCGGTTTGGGTATCTGGGCGGTCATTAAAGGGAAACAGTAAATGAATAAGACGAAGAAAGCCATAGCATACGCATTAAGCCTGGACACCGTAACGCCGATATTAATGACCGGATAAGGAGAAATAGTTAAATGAGTAAATTAAGAATTTTAACTATGGTAATGGCAATATTTTTAATTGGAAGTTTAATTCTATTGCCAATAGGAGTATCAGGTAAAGAATATACATCATTAGATACAGAAGATGAAGTTATATTGGTGCCTCAATTATATGTAGATGGTAATGCTGTGCAGATAGATGAAGAAACGAATCTATATACTTTAACTGATTTGCTACCAGGTCCGCGCTTATTAACTACTGATGGAGAATTGGATTGCAGTATTCTAATAACGGCAGGCGAATGGAGATTAGATACTGATTTGACTATCACTGGTTCACTAACATTAACAGGCGGGAAATTAACTACAGGCGCACATACAATTAATGCCGACTCAGTATTCATTGGGCAATATACAAATGACACTACAGTTACATTAAACATCAATGGTAGCACTTTTAATGTATTTAACTGGTCATTACGTGGAGATGATATAAGGATAACTGCTGGAACATCCACGATTAACTGTACGTTATTATTTGATAACGCAACTAAAAAGGGTCACATTTACAGCACAGTTAATATATATGATAAAGTGATATCTCCCACTAATACAATTTATGGTCTTGTTGAGGGCAATTCTACATTCAAAAACCTAACCATAAATGGTAATACATATATGCGTCAGTCGATATCTACTGAAAGTTATACTCTTAAAAAGGGACGAGTAATACTAGATGCTAAAGCACCTTTAACCATTACAACTTCTATCGGGACGGCAAGTGTTAATTAAGGGGAAATAAGCAATATGAATATCAAAAGAACAAAATCAGTGATTAAATTATCAGGTATTTTTATATCTGCTTTATTACTGATTGTATCAGTAATGAGTTTATTCCCTGTAGGTGTTTTAGCTGCAGATAGCGACAATTACTATTGGGCAGGAGGAACTGGGAATTGGTCGGATGTATCACACTGGAGTAGTTCAGATGATGGTACGGGCGGGGATTTTGCTACTGCGCCAAATAGTACAAATAATGTGTACTTTACTGCTAACAGCTTTACGGGTGCAGGACAGATAGTTACAGTGGATGACGTAGGGTATTGTAAGGATATGGTTTGGACAGGCGTTACAAATAGTCCTACATTATTTGCTGATAGTGCATCTGCGGCTCGTATAGAGGTATCAGGTAGTATAACTCTTGGAACTATGACTGTTAATAAACCATATACTGCTAATTATATGTTTAGTATAAAAGGTAATAGTACATTTAATTTCACTGGCGCAACTGTTACGGCATCTATAATAAATACAGGAGCTGTCACGATAAACTTAGCAAGTGATATAACTAATAATGGTATCATCTCATTATTTGATGGTGGGACAATAACTACTAATAATTATAATATATCATGTACTGTTTTCCAAACGGAGGGTGCATCTGCGGAAACTGTCACATTAGGGACATCTACATTAAATTGTACTGCATTTGTGGCAGATGGTGCAGATACTATAACAGGAAATCATACTATAAAAGTTACTGGAACAGGCGCATTTGATGGTGGCGGATTAACTTATTACAATGTAGAACTCAATGGAACTGCTCATACTGTATCAGGTTCTAATACCTTTAATGAATTATCATTTAAGCCGTCAGGTGCTTGTGCTGTATCATTCACTGGTGGTACTACTCAAACTGTATCTTCATTAACACGTTCATGGCTTGGTATGCTAACACTGCAATCAACCAATGCAACCGCATGGACTGTAACAGATACCGCAGGTACTAACCAATTAGGCTACTGCACAATCAAAGATTCTACTGCTAATGGTGGTGCAACATTTACTACATATGGCGTAGCATTTGACGGTGGTGGTAATACCGGATGGTTATTCCCGCATACAGTAAGTACCTCATCTGCTGATTCTATAGCAATGACTAAAGACGGTGTAACATCTGGTTCTTTTCAGGGTTATCTAACTGACATGGGCGGTGCTAATAATACAGGATACTTTGAATATGGATTAACAGCCGCCTATGGTTCAACTTCATCTAGTATTGCTTTAACAACTATTGGTTCATTTACTAGACCGATACCAAATAATCTAACTCCCGGCGCAACCTATCATTTTCGTGGAGTGGCGCAAAACTCCGCAGGTACGGTATACGGTGATGATGCGACATTCACATTTACCCTGCCGACAATAGCTACTGGAACTTCCGCCTTGGGTACCCGTTGGAACAGTGTGACATTAAATGGAACAGTATCAAATATGGGCGTGGCTTCGACTACCGGCGTGGTCTTTGATTATGGATATACGCCCAGCTTTGGAAGTTCAACCACTCCGCAAACGATAAGCGGAACGGGCAGTGTGACCACCACCATCACCGGACTAACCGGCAATTCTACGCTGTATTACCGGATACGCTCTACTAACGGCGCGGTATCGGTTAACGGCAGCGTAGACAGCTACAACGTGCCTGCGCACAGTGACATATTTACCGGATTGTCGCCGGTTATCCTTATTTCTCCTACGCTGTTAGTCATCGGGTTTATTTTCGGTGGGTTTTTTATGATTGTTGCCGGCGCCCGCCGCGGCGAAGCCAGTGGGATCATAATCATGGGCATCGGCGTTTTACTGATCGGCGTGTCGGCCGCGTTTATACCCATGATAATCAGCGCGTTTTCATCTGTATTATCAGGTTAAGGCGGTGAAAGCATGACATATCAGCAAGGGCCATCATCAGAACAGCAGGACCGGGAATGGTTTGACCAGCAGAACAGACTAGCCGCGCAGGGCATCAATACCGACCCCAACGCCCCGCAGGGGCCGTCCAGTTTTGAACAGGACCAGGAATACTTTAACCGCCTGCAGAACCCGCAGCCGGTCCATGATCCGATGAACCTGACCATCATAGGATACGACCCGGACCCGAGCAACACGCGCCCGCTGCTGGTGCAGGACGACCAAGGGAACCAATGGTATATGTCGGGCAATCCCACGCAGACAGCCGCTGTGCAGGCCACTTACGAGGCGGGAAAGCCTATCAACGTAGGCTACCAGGGCAGTGTCAATACAGATTACAGCAAACCCACCCCCGGA
>CAYWKX010000016.1:3238-22265 GCA_964459185.1 uncultured Muribaculaceae bacterium
CAGTTCCGCCATGATGCGGGCCACCCCCGGAAGCAGTGTAGACGGCAACCGCTGGGCGGCCTTTAACCAGCGCTGGTCCTCTCATATCGTAAACGGTGAGTTTGTGGGCACCGATAGAGAATACATCACATATCAGGCGGATTATGCCAAAACCGCCAATGAGCCTATCCGCGTCTATACCGATGATGGCCGCATCAAAACCGTCCCTCCCAAAACGCTGGAGAATATAGCCGCACTCAAGGGCCGGGCGCAGTATAACGCCATGGTTGACGCCGGCATACTGGATAAGAACTCCAAATATGTCGGTAAAGACGATGATGAGAACTGGACATATCTTTCCCCGGCGCAGCAGGCCCGCCAAGAGCGCTTTGAGGATGAACTAAGGGCTTCTGATCCGGAACTCTATAAGATATACCAGGCCAAGGGCATCGACGGTTACAACGCCGAACTCCGCAGCCGGAAGCTTGACGCTATGGTCAACCAGACGAAGTGGGAAAACGACCTCAAGGATAAACACCCTGACCTCTACAAGATATATAAGGAAAAAGGGCCGGAGGCTTACAATTCCGAGATCCAGAAACGGCAAGATGAATATAACAAGTATAAGGCGGACTTTGAGAACACCTTAAAAACCAGCGACCCCGAACTCTACCGCCTGTATAAAGAGCAGGGACCGGAGGCGTACAATAAGGAGATTGACCGCCTGAACGCGGCGCAGGCCGAGAAAGCGCGGTTAGATCAAGAGGAATATACCGCCAAGGTCAAGACATTCAATCAGCTTAACGCCTTTGACCAGAATAAATATGTCGAGGACGCATTCCAGGAATCGACCAACCCGGGCATATCCAAGGCCAAGATCGCCGGCGGCACCAATGTATATAAGCGCGATTTTTCTACCGGCCGTGATTTAATGCTGACTAAATCATTTGACCAGTTAACCAGGGACCAGCAGGCGGTAGTCATCGATTATTTCTCTCGTTACCCTGATGCTAAAAGCCGTATCGGGAACGAATTTAACACACAGCTTTACCAGCCGATATACAAACCGGTTTTAGGCGCAGTGCCATTTGTAGGCACTGCTTTGTACTGGAATGATATGTCCAATGTTATGCGTGGTGTAAGCGCTGGTACTGACGTGTTAAGCGTTATCCCAGGGGCCGCTTATGCCAAAACGGTTATGCTAATCAGAATGGCCAGCCAAGGCGCTAAAGAAGTTAAGGTATTGGACACTATCCGGGCTGTTTTAAAGGAACAGCGCACGGTATACTACAACTTGAATAAATCAACTGGTAAAGCATTTGACGCTTATGTTAACAGCGCGAACGCCTATGCTAGGGATGCTAATGCACTAGAATTGGCAAAAGCTAAACAAACCTCTACCGCTATTCAGGCTGAAAAGAACATACAAAAAGCCAGAATGGATATTCTTAACGCCCAAAACACCGCACCCGTAACTGATGGGGAGCGCATAACGCGGGCACAGAGAATAGAAGTATACCAGTATCAGATAACCAAGGCGCAGAACGCTGTCAAAGAAGCTAACCAGGCTGTTGAGAACGCACGCAACGCTGCGGATGCTTCTAAAGCAAAGCTGATTAAGTCGGCTGACCGTATGGACGAGATAAAGAATGATGTCAATTCAAGGGCCAGTAGCGTTCGTGGTAAGCCTATTGGATCTGATATGCCTATGCCGGAAACTCAACGGGTAAAAATGTCTGAGGAAACAATCCAGTTGGTAAACGATACCATAAACGATATTCACCACCCAATACCGGCCAATATTAAGCAGATTGACAAACAGATTGCACAACTTACGAAGAAGATAAATAAAACCACCAGCGTTAAAAGAAAAGCGGATATAGCTTTAAAGTTGTCCAATTTGTTATATCGACGGTCCGTAGCTGTGGCTTCTGAATTACAAACGAGGGCTAACAAGATAATTGTTGCTAACCAAGATTTGAAAACACTGCAAAAAGATTTAGCAAATCTGCAAGAGCAGCATCAAGCAGCGTTAAAAAGCAAAGATTTGAACGCTAATCCCGGCTCTTATAAAGAAGCCATTAATGCGCGAATAAATGAAATAAAAGCACAGCGCAGGGCAATAGCCCAACTTGTAAAAGATTATAAGGAATCCCTTAAAGCCTACGGCGACATGGAAGATCTAAGCCGTAAGTATCCGAATCCGGATAATATGGGCGGTGGCGGTACCGCGACCGCTACCAGGACTAAAGCGCCGGCTCCAACCAAACCATCTACTTACATCAGCAGCAAGGGTAAAATAGTCAGGGTGGGAGCGGCCCCATCCACCGGGGGATTTACTCGGACTTCACAAGCACAACGCTTCGATACCAGCAGGGAACCATCCGAAGAACACGCCGTTGACGCTATCGGTAAATCGATAAACGGAAGCGACATGGGAACATTCAAAGGCAACGATCCTATTATTCGGTTTAAAACCGGTAAACAGGACCGTTTTGGGGATAATGTTGTACCGTTCAAAGCCAATAAACCGAATAAGGGAACAAACCTGCATACTGAACCTGATAAAAACCAGGGCATTAGTCCTGATAAGTTTAATGCCGATAATCCGGCCAATCAGCACCAGCCCAAGCCGCAGGAAAAGCCTTTTACACAAACAGCCAGTAAAACCAAGGTTAAGGTAGATCAGAATAAAAAATATAGCAAGGCTCCGCGCAAAGATGAGAAAGAAGAACTCAAGGAAGAACCGAAAGAAATATCCAATCCCAAGGGCGCCGTCGCCTGGCCCCAGGGCCAGCTGCACGGTAAAACTGTTTACCATGAAATAGAATACCCATATAACAAGGTTAATACTACGGTAGGCCGCGCGCCCCGCGGTGCCGTGGTGGTATCTCCGAAGAAAACTCCCAAGGTTAATATCCGTGTTACAAAGCCCGGAAAGATACCCACCCGCACTATCGACATGGGTATCGAGGATATCCAGATCAAACAGACCGCGCCCAAGCGCGTCAGTATTCGGTTCAAACCCGATCCCCATCAGCGCACCCACAGCGATTTAAGAATCGGCAAACCGCCGTCACCTTTCAAATCTCAGAAGGTCGGCAAGATTTACCATACCCGAGTTAACGGCGGAACTCTTCTCAGCCGTCATCCTGTAGGAAAACGTCGTCGCTGACGTTTCCATCCGGCACTGCGGGTCCGTCCTCCCGCGGCCCGCAGTGCTTCACTATTTGCCGAATAGCCGGAAGATCTCTGAGGAACATGCTTTGTACAGTCCGTTAAAGATGGTCCAGAATGCGACCATGGAAATGGATTTTAAACATGATTTCCACACTTGAACTATCTGGCCAATATGCTATAATAATTACGGTTGGGGGCATACGTTGCCTGAAAATCCGCGTGTCCCCAGTCCGATTCTGGGCCTCGGCACCACTTAAAAATCACTTCTCAGTGGATTTTTACGAGGGGAGGTCCGGAAAATGATACAAAGAGCTATGCTGGATTCCAGAACCCTGGATGAAAAGGCCGCGCGTATCGCTCAAGAAACACATTCCACCCCCGGCCGCATCAAGGCTATATTGATCGCCGCTATGAAAGACACCGAGAATTTAAAGGTTAAACAACCTGCGCCCACTGGCGGTATCAGTATCCGCGGGGCTTCACGCAAGTATGGGGTTGACCATTCGACCATATCTCGTTGGGCCAAAAAAGGTTATATTACTGTTTTGCTGCGGACTGACTATGAAACGTACATCGATGAATCAAATGCGGCAAACGTCATAGCAGAATACAAGAAAGACCCGGGGCGCGGTAAATATACTCTGAAGCACAAATTATCAGCCGCATAGTTATCTAACCGCAATTTAATATATTAATCCGAAGGGAAGTTGAAACATACTTCCCTTTTTTATTTTTAAATATTCAGGCGTGAATACATAGAAATAACGAGCTAGAGCGAGATATATAGAGTATTTACGCTAATAATAATACATGCTCCGATAACATAAGTCTGCTAAATTGTGCTAGTCTACTAACAATCTCCAACAGTAACTTTGACTAACTTGGTGCAAGGTTTGTATATTATGTATGTAAGCAATAGTTAAGGGAGCTAAGTAAGGCAGGAGTGATCACCCAGGAGAAGTTAAAAGCCGCACTCGATAAATGCTCCGACGAATACTTCAGCCTGAAACGGGGAAACAACAAAAGCTATAACGAATACCTGACCGAGTTCTTAATCAAACATAAGCTGGTAAGGATTAGCGAACAGAATATAAATAAAATGCCTGACGCCGCCTGTAGGAAAGGCAAGGTGGGGCTTTTAGAGGTACTCAGACCCATTGACACCCATACAACCGGAATATCCCGTAAAAATCATAAAAAGGAGGAATAGAAAAAACTGGTATCTCTTGCATAGCGAAACGCCGGCCGTGTGCCCGAGCCGGCGTCCCGGAGTTAGAATCCGGCCGAATGAGCTTAAAGAGAAAAGGATAAGGTAATGGGTTTAATAGTTTGTCCAAAGTGCGGCGGTCAGATGTTTCAGGAGAAAAGCCTATATTCTCGTGGTAGCCGTACTTACTTTTCTTGCCTGCAGTGCGGTTACGAAAAGGATTGTTCAACGTCACCCCGGATGCAGTTAATCAAAGGCCAGGGGCTTAACGTCAGGTTCGGTCACAGAGTCATCGTAAAACTATGAGCAGATACCTTTTTAGTTCTACTATCTCCCAAAAGGAACGGCTCGATATCATCATTGAGCTTATCGCCCGGATAGAATCATTTGAATGCGTCTGCACGAAACAAGAACTGAACGGTATGGACATGGTCCCGATGCCGCTGATATTAACCAATTTCAATCGTAATTAGTTTGGAGTATTAAAATGGCGCGTCCTCAGAAACATACAGCACCGTACTTTTTCCACGATGGCGACGCATCTGTAAAGCGGACTGTAAGTATTTTAGAGAATCATTTCCAGCACGAAGGCAGCAGCGCCTGGTGGAAACTCTTGGAGACATTGGCATCCACTGAATATCACGTTATCTATTTAAAATCATCCGAGGACGTTGAATACCTATCTTCTAAAATGCACTTCAAACCGGCCCGGTTATTGGAAATCTTAATAAAGATGGCCGAACTGGACGCCATTGATTCCCGTTTATTCCAGTACGGAATTATTTGGTCACAGAATTTTGTTAATCGTTTGGAACCCCTTTACAAAAAAAGAAATCAAGTTTTACCAGTTATGCCTACCTTAAATGGTACGGAAACCCCGTTATCGGTATCCATAACCCCGTTATCGTTACCCGAAATGCTACATAGTAAACTTAATATAACTAGATTTAATTTAAATAAACCAGAGTACCCCCTAAATCCCCCTATTAACCAGAGTCCTGCTGCTTTATTAAAAAAAGAGTTTACCTTTTCTCAGAAAGAAAGTGACATAGGGATCACGGATAAGAACCTGGCCGCCATAGTTACCAGCTACGAAAACAATATCGGGATGATAACGCCTGCCGTGGCCGACGAGTTGCAGTTATTAGCCGACGACTTCTCGCCCGAGTGGTTTGCCGAAGCCACCAAAGAAGCCTGCCTGCATAACGCTCGAACGTTAAGTTACATCACCAAGATATTGGACCGCTGGAAAGTACAGGGTTATAAAGCACCTTTTAACGGAGGGAAAAATGGAAAGTATCAGTCAGATCATCGGTCAATCCCAGGTAACCGGCCGGCAGGGGCGTTCTCAAACCTATAGCTGGGTAAAAACTACCAAAATCTGCACGGTTTGCGGCAAAGAATTTATCGCGACAAAGACGATGGATGCCTGCGGGACCGTCGTTTTACCCGGCCGTGAAATGTGTGACGACTGCTACTGGAAATCCAAAAACGAGGAATTTATCCGCGAAGCCCAGGACAAATTATCCGACGAAATCAAAACTCAGCGCCAGTTGTGGCGGGTAGAGTGCAAAATCCCCGGCGTGTTTGCCGATAAATCGTTTGATACTTTCGACGGTAAACTGCAGCCGGCCGCTTTGAAAGCGGTAAAGAGCTACAACGGAAAATCGATTATCCTTGCTAGCCCGGACCTGTACGGCGTTGGGAAAACGCACCTGGCGGCGGCGCTGGCCAATCACCTGATTAATACCTCCGAGGCGGTAAAAATGACACCCGACGGACGGTACATTCACAATCGCTGCCCGGTGTTCTTTATCGCTGAGACTGTTTTACTGGCGCGGATCCGCAATACCTACAACGGCAATACCGGGGAAACCGAAGAGGATATATATTCCAAAATGGCCGATTATCCACTGCTGATCATCGACGATGTTGGTAAGGTCCGCCCCAAGGACTACTCATTCCTGCAGGGCGTGTATTTCAGAATCATTGACGACCGCTATTCTAACCAGCGCCCGGTTATCCTGACAACGAATCTGGATTTCCCTGGGCTGGAGGAACACATTGGTGGCGCCTGCGCTGACCGAATGAAAGAGATGTGCGGGAAAGCCAACCTAGTCAAGATGACCGGCAAGAGTTACCGCGGTAGTTAAACAAAACGGCTATTCGGCAAACAGTGAGGAAAGAGTAAATGGTCACACAAAATGATAATCCGGCAAGGGGTGTAGAAGCCCCCAGGTTACTTGACCTCTGCTGTTGTGCTGGTGGTTGCTCAGTCGGTTACTCAAGGGGTGGCTTTGTGCCTTACGGGATAGACAATGACCCGAAACCTCTGAGGCATTACCCATTCCCTCATATCTGCATGGATGCTCTGGAAGCTATGGACAGGCTGCTAGTTGGTGAGGGGTTGACCTTCAGCAACAGAGAGACGCTTTACCTGGCAGACTTTGCTGCGTTCCATGCCAGCCCACCGTGCCAGAATGATTCTCGCTTTCGCAAACTTACTGTAGCACAGGGGCGAGCTAAACAATATCCTCGATTGATAGTTCCGCTCCGAAAGCGTCTTATCTGTACAGGTAAACCTTACGTGCTGGAAAATGTACCTGGTGCGCCTCTTATTGACCCTGTGATGCTTTGCGGTAGCTCGTTTGGACTTAAGGTACAGCGCCACAGGTTGTTTGAATCTAACGTCCCAATGCTACAACTTCCCTGCGCACACTATTGGCAAGGTAAAGAAGCCCTGCCTCCGTTGCATAGGTTACAGGGAAGCAGCCGAGTAGTAGGTTGTTATGGCAATGGGCGAGGCAAGGGTGATAATAAAGCCTTGTGGCAGGAAGCAATGGGCATTACCTGGATGGTGCGAGCAGAAATGAGGGAGGCTATCCCACCTGTGTATTTAGAAAAGCACATCAGTAAGTATCTATTACAAGCAGTGAGGGGGTCACCGGAGACACCCCCACCCAGTGAGACTCTAAAGCCATGACAACGTATTTGCTAGGCACGTATTTGCTGGAACACAAAACAACGTATCTGCTAAGGAGCTAAAGAGTGAATGATTACACAGGGTATGCCGAATAGCCAACAAAACGAAGAAGAGGAAAAGATGGAACTAATAGACACCGAAAAAAATGACACCCCCACCTACGCATTGTCTGTCAAGCAGCCCTGGGCGCTGTTGATTGTCGCTGGCTATAAGAACGTCGAGAACCGCAGCTGGCCGACCCGGTTTCGTGGCCGCATCTACATTCACGCCAGCAGCTCCCGCGGCGACATGGGCCCGGAGATCGCAGACTGGATCATCCGCCGCTTGGATGGGAAACAGGTTGAAACTTTCAAACACATCATGAGGCGCCCGGTGTTCGGCGCGATCATCGGCGAAGTCGACATTGTTGACTGCGTTCAGAATCATCCATCGAAGTGGGCAATTCGCGGGCAATATCAATGGGTGCTGGCGAATCCAGTCCGGTACGAGAAACCAATCGAATGCCGGGGCGCGTTGGGACTGTTCAAGCCATCCGCTATTGATAAACAGGGAGGCTAGAAAGATGAAACAGGTAGAGTTTAGATACTGTGACCGTTGCGGTCTGATGAAAGCTATAGAAAAACATCATATTATCCACCGTGCAGACGGAGGTAGCGATGATGCGGATAATCTAAAAGACCTTTGTACTCATTGCTACGATTACCAGCACGCTAAAGAAAATATTACCGAAAAGATATATTGGGAGGAAAAACGGCTAGAGATATTAAAGAAACGCCTTGCAATACTTGAAGCTGAAAATACTCCCGAACTTATTAGAAAACGTGGTTATCAATCATACTTTGATTCATATTCCGCAAGTTTGTCTTTCATTGAAACTAAATCTAAGTGCAAATGTACTGACATTGGCAAACTTACGGAACCCGCACCTAGTCAATCAGTTTGAATAATTCGAGAGCGGAAAATGATTAAACCATATTACGAAGATTCACACGGCGTTATCTATCACGGCGATTGCCGGGAGATATTACCACAGCTCGGGCCCGTTGACGCAGTTATAACGGACCCTGTATGGCCTAATGTCCCTTTAGGACTTCTCGCCGGTAGTGATAGACCATATGAATTATTCTCTGAAGCATCCGAATGTTTTAACACTAAACGGTTGGCGGTCCATCTAGGTATATCCAGTGACCCAAGGTTTTTGCAATCTGTTCCATTAAGTTTGCAGTTCTTCCGTGTTTGCTGGTTTGAGTATGCCCGGCCGTCATACCAAGGAAGATTGTTAATGACTGGAGAGGTTGCTTATTTGTTTGGGAATCCTCCGCGATCAGAAGAACATAAGCGGGTAATTCCCGGCCGGTGTATTGATTCTTCTTCCGATGGGCACCAAACAAAACATCCATGCAGCCGGAAGCTGGCGCATGTCCGTTGGTTGGTTAATTGGTGGTCCTCAGAGGGCGAAACGGTCATGGACCCATTCTCCGGCAGTGGCACTACTTTAGTAGCCGCAAAAGCTATTGGCCGTAAGTTCATCGGTATTGAGCTCGAAGAAAAATACTGCGAACTGGCGGCCGGCAGGTTATCACAGTCTGTTATGGAACTGGTGACAAGCTAAATAAAATAAATAAGAAAGGTTAAATCTAGGCACGAATAATGAACCCGATCACCTTAACCAACTGGATACCTGTAAAGGATGGAGACGCTAGAGCTCGTGCTATCTACCGCCGCCATTATTCATGCTATCACTATGCCGATGGACGCATACCCGCTAAGATAGTCGGCCCCGGCGAATACCTTGTTTTACTCACACAAGAGTGCAACGCCTTATTCGTATGGCGCAAATCCATTGATGATTGCATACCCAAACAGACCGGAGTTAATTGTTCTGTGTTCCGAAACGAAAGCGATTTACTTTCCAGCTCGTTAATCGTTGAGGCCTGCGACATGGCATGGGAGAAGTGGCCGGGGGAACGGTTATACACCTATGTGAACGCCGGGAAAATAAAGTCATCTAACCCCGGTTGGTGCTTTCAGCAAGCTGGCTGGAATAAATGCGGATTCACC
The DNA here is from genome assembly GCA_964459185.1 of uncultured Muribaculaceae bacterium. Lineage (GTDB taxonomy): Bacteria > Bacillota_I > Bacilli_A > RF39 > UBA660 > CAYWKX01. The sequence continues at coordinate 12,649 of CAYWKX010000016.1, forward strand.
AAAGGGGGACTACTTATTTTGGAAATACTTAACCACTAACATATTAAATAACTTTGATAAATACGGAGGGTAAAAGTGGGTAGAGTTAAAAAGGGATCATGGGAAGAACTATTGTTAGCCTGTCAAAAATATGGAAAGGCAGAAATCATCAAGCGTTTTGAAACTGTCCACGCAGAAATGGAAAAGATGGCAGCGCATTATTGGAGTGAACCGGAATTACACCGGAAAGCACATCACCTTGACCTCATACTCTTAAAGCAGGATGAAACGCTTATTAGGTTACGGCAAATGAGTGATGAAGATATTGCCATAAGCTTAAAAACCGGACAGGTAGGGGTGCATAAAAGTTAATCAAAAGACACCAGCACCTTAATTTGAACAATTCATAAAAACTGTAATTCGAGGCTGAACAATTGACCATGAATAACCAGATAACCCGGCAAACGCTAAACGAAAGGTATAAAGCGTAAGCAATTATGAAAGATCCGATGTTACTCTGCCCCATGATAAAAGGTAGATTATGCGTCACAAATAACTGTGCATGGTGGTATCACACGGAATGTGCAATTCGCGCATTGGTTCACAGTTCGTCTTTCTATTTACAGCGGATATGGGAAACAATGCCTATTTCTGAAAAAGAAAAGGAGAATAGGTGAAAGTCTGTATATATGCCAGGGTGTCCACCAGTGAACAGGAACTAGAACAACAAATTGCCGCGGTCCGGCGCTTTTGTGATTATAGACAGTTTGAAATAGCGCATATCTACACCGAAAAGGTCAGCGCCGTTAAATCCCGGCCAGTGTACCAGGAAATGGTTACAGATCTCCGCGCTATGAAATATGACGGTGTGGTTGTTTTCCGTCTGGACCGCCTGGGCCGGAACTCCCGCGAGTTGGCATTGATTATCGATGAACTTGAAAGCAAAGGCGTTAAGGTCCTTTCAATAAGTGAATCTTTTGACACTACGACGGCGCTAGGACGGGCGATGAGGGAGTTAGTATACATCTTTGCCCAACTGGAACGGGAACAGATATCAGAGGCCACTAAGCAGCGTTTAACGGCATTGCAGCATATGGGTAAGAAGTTAGGCCCACCGGTAAAGGTTAGCCCCAAGGATGCCGACACTATCCAGGAGTTACGCCGGCAGGGATTAAGTCTCCGCGCTATCGCCCGGGCGGTAAAGCTCGGTAAATCCACAGTGGCGCGGGTATTAAATAATGAACAGTCCTAATAAAGATGGGGCAAAGGAATAGACACAAATGCAATATCCAGAAAGTTTAATATGGTTGTCTAATAATCAATGGGCATTTTGGATTTTCCTGAATATTAGTGCCTATATCACGTACCGTTTACTCAAATACTCAATAGTGGGAGAATATGGCTTTATATTGCCCATTATAACTGGAACTATTACTGTAATATGGGCAGATAAATTGTGGATTGGTGGCATAGGCGTAGCATTTATTGTCTTGACGGCTATGCCATTTTTAATTCTACTTATCCGAAAGGAAACTAAATGAATATAGACGACTTCCCGACTTGTAGAGAGATAAAGTGCGTGTGCTTTGATTGCCAGATGGAAAAGCGTAAGCCGTCCGGCTGTAGATTATGCCCAGGCAGACTTGAAAACCCTAAATGCAACATGTCCCATAAAAGCACTATCGAAAACCCTCTGGAAAACACGCCTGCTAAAAAGTAGTCCCATGTTTGCCATATAAAGGACAGATTGGAGTAATCAATGGAACTGCAAAAAGAACTTCAGGACATAAGCCAGGATATTAATACCCGCAAGAATGATGAACCAGTGGATTGGCTGGCCATCCGGGACCTGGCGCGCCGTTTAGATCGATTGGCGACCCACGGCATCCGTGAAGGAATCAGACAACGCGGCCAAATGGTTGAGAAGTGAACAGTGCCATGTATAAAAAATCCAAACCGGTAAATTCTCTATACGCATTCGTAAATACGCTTACCGATTATTAAGGGTATTACTCAGCGACTTATTAATAACGGCCGGCATCCTTTTTATCATTATAGTAATCGGTTGGATCGCGTGTAACGCATAAGAAAGGAATGATGATTTGAAACAAGGCGAAATTGCTTTACCGATTTTGGGCAAGAAGTCACCCCAGTGCCCGGAGTATGACAATAACTTTACCTTATTATCCGAATTGATGACGATCTGTTCCAAGGTCCATACGCACCCCAAGCACCAGCCCTGTTCCAAGTGCCCGGTCCTGGTGCAATGTCAACAGTTATTCGACCACCGGGCCGTGGGCGACAACGGCAGCCAGGTAATGACGCCTCCTGAACTGTGGCGGGCCGTTGTTACATTTTCAAAACTCTGGAACTCCGCGTTCAGCCATGAGATACGGATACTTAATTATTTGCGTACAGCCCGGCGTCCGGTCAGCCGCAGGGAAATAGCCAGAAGTTTAACCGTCACAACCGATCAGATTGAAAACGCGGTTATGCCCATGGTTCATTTAGGGCTGGTGGAAAGTTTTAAAGAACCATCGGCAGCCGGTAAATATATAATATTTTATAAAGCTAAATACAAAATTTGAGTTCATTGTCAGATAGTATTCTGACAATGAATACCGAAAGAGGCGTTGCGTGTTAAAGAACATCTGTAGCTTCATTACCTGGCCGGTCCGGAAATTACTTAAATGGTATGTCAGTAATCCTGCTTTCCAGGCATCCTATAAGGCCAGCGCGTCGGCCCGGGAGGAAATGATACGGAAGTATCGGGAACAGAGGGACCAGAACAAATGCGGAAAGTAATGGTTATCGGTTTGCTCTGCCTGGCGGCTTTCGTGTTGTTTACCTTGGCTGCTCAGTTCATCAATAAAAAGGTATCGGAGCCTCCGGACATTACCACCGCGCCCTACCAGATCAACACGGCCAGCCGCGTGTATTATGCCAAGTCTTACAACGTCACCGCAGATAACACTACCATAATGAAAGATTGGTGGGAAATGTCCGGTAACTCATGGGTGCTGCATAAAGAGAGTTTTACACTGGACCGCACTTTCGGGAAAGTCACTCCTCATTTACGAAAAGAGTAGCTTTCTTTTCGCGCGTCAGGCGCCTGTGTTCATACTGTATAAATAGGTATGCGGACACCAACATCACCCACCCGATTATTACCCAACTCCCAATCAGACTCTGCATATTAGCGGTTCTGAGTGGTTCCGGTTGGTTTAGGACGCCCGGCAGCGTTAATCCAATTACTGATGCCGGCATGATCTGGCTAGAACAATACCACAGTACCCGTTCCAGTTTACTCACTTACGGATCTTATCCAGCAGGTTTTCAATGGCCAGCGCAAAGGCATAGGCGCCGATGCCCCCCAGGACGATAGCAATGGTCATTGCCTCAGGGGTGCGGTATTCGATATACCAGGTGAGCCCCAGCTCTACAGCGGCCGCCGTAGCCATGATGTAGAGGAATATGTCCCGGCGCCAGAAAGCCAATCCTATTACTAATAAAGGTATAACGATTTGAATCATTTCCATATCAAAAACCTCTCTGAAGGGGTTATCCCCTTCTATTATATAAATAGCGTTAAATGGCTCCTACTACTATCTACGCAACAGGCGTTGGTGAACGATAATAACGGCGTCCCATAGCGGCGCCAGGGCGGTATCCTGCTTGTTCAAGCACTTTGGTAGCCATGCGCTTATCGTTGGGAGAATAGATACCTAAAGCATCCCATAAGTCTGCCGGCGTCCATTTTTCCTGTTGTATGAATAACTCAGCCGTTTTGGATAGCATCGCCTCCCAGTTTATTTCATCCTGTGCTTTGTCAGATATTTGCGTCTTTTCAAGGTCCAAATGAACGCCGCGCATGGAATCAAATATATCGATTGTAAACTTGGTATTGTAGCATCCCCAAATCGGCCGGGCGTACAACTTGTAAGGATAAGTAGTTTGGTAAATGTCGTATTCGTAACCGGTCCAAATGCCGGATATGTCATAGATCTCCCAGTACGCCATTTCACCTTTTTTGTATTCGTTCCATCCAGAAGGTGTTTTACTAGCATCCATGCAGCGGATAGCGATATCTAATTCATCCCGGGTGCGCGTATCAACCCAGTTACGCTTTTTACTGGTATAACCAAAGCTCAATTCATTCTTGCGTATCTGGGCGATAAAAGCGTCTAATAGCCGGTTTTTTGTACTGTTAAATGAGTAGGCAGAGCAAATGTCCTGGTATTCATCCAAACCGATAAAACCATGCTTATACTCGGGGGAAAAGGTCAGAAGTTTATGCAGGTCCAGCAGTTCAGCCTTCATATGTTCCTTTTTGCCGTCCCGCTTAACCAAATAGAACTCTAAAGGATAATTGAGCCATACATTAAGGCCGGAGGCCATGGCGATGATAGCAAAGTAGGACAAAGACATGGTTTTCATGCCACCGCGCGGTCCTTCGAAAGCGTACATGTTCGGCTCGGATATATCGATGGTGCGGCATCCAGGGTCAGGATTTAAGCCGGGAAACAACTGTACCTCGTACAGAGTAGGCGGATCTATCAGGGAATTACTTGTTTCGTTTTTCTTTGTCATGGTTGCCGCCTTTGTTGTTATCGGGCTGGTAGCGGAGGCCGGTTATGGCATCCACTAAAAGGTTGGCCTGAGCATGATCAACGCCGGATCGGCACATCTGCGTCAGCCAAAAACCCTTGGCCTTTTCGTACATGTGGCGTGTTTCGCATTTTGTAACGCATTTGGAAAACAAAGTCGCCTCCTGTTTATCTTTGAACTTCAACAGGATAGGCGCAATTTGGCTAACCGGTTTATCAGAACTGATTAACTCTTTGAGAACGTTGGGCTGATTTACGCTTTGTAGTAATGGAGCCTTGAAAGCGTCAAAAGCGTTACCATTACCTCCGGCTGTTTGTTGGTATGTCATATCTACTCCTACGAATTAGCGATCAGGAACAAACCCACGACTAGAACGATGACAACAGTAACCATGGAGCCGATCTTAAGGGTGTTCATCCATCCCGGAGTGAGTGCGAAATACTGTTTGGCGCAAGTCCATTCAGTGGCCTCATAACACGTTTGAGGCGTGATGGACATGTCCGGCTCCGGTTCCCATATCTGGCGCTCATAGGATACTAATCCGGTTTTTTTATCCGTGACCTTTTCTTCTTTCCAGAAATAGAACGGTTTGGAATGGAAGTCTAGAAACTTATACCGGAACCAGAACGGAATTTGCCCCGGCAGGGGATTAAGCAGTACTAGTTCACGGAAATATCCATTTTCGGGATGATGCCATAACACGCCATTGAATTGCGCTTTCCCTGAGTTCTTTAGCCACCGCACAATCAGCCAAATAGCCAATGCGGTTAGGATGACTGCAGCCACGATCATTATGATGGCGATTACTTTCAATGACATATTAACCTCCGCCTCTCCGGGCGATAATGATACCGATGATAACAACACCGGCAACCAGGGCCATAATAGCGATGGCCATCATATCTGAGGCGAACATTTTTTTATTTTCAGCATCGGATATTGCTTCAACATGATCAAAAGACGCTTCGGCTATTTTGTCTGAATCCTTTAAGCCTTCAAGCGTCTTTTCATCGATCATTGAATAAGGCGACAGCGGCACGGCGCTCCGGGTGTCCAGGATTGAATATACGCTGTTATCCGGAAAGAAATAGCGCTTAAAACCTTTGACATGGGCGCAGTATTCGCGTAGCAGCAGCCACGCCATAAACTCATTGGATAATTGTAAAAAACGGGACATTATTTTTATTTTACCCCGTGTTATTTGCCGATTTTCATTTATTATCAGTACAGAGTGTTTTTGTTTATTTAATTCAAGAGCCATTAAATACCTCCCGAATAGACTTTGAGGGTGCTACCTGTCTGCGCTTTCACAGCCGCATAGGTAGCACCCTCAATGATAGGTTAGTTGGAAGCGCCCCCGGCGATCCCCTTGATGCCGAGAAAGCCGACCACGGCACCGCCGATAATGAAGCCCAGGACTACCAGGGTGGGCCCGAGCTTGATCACGGACTCCAGGCCGGTGAATGAGGACACGTTGTCCGCGCTCAGGGCCTCGGTGAAGCCCTCCAGCATAACCGGGATGAAGTAGGCGCCGACGCCGATGAAAACCATACCCAGGCCGAGCATGATGATGTTGCTCAGGTTGACGGCACCGCGCTGCGCCGTATGCAGCCGAGTGAGGAACATTCTGAGAGATTTCACTTAATAGACTCCTTCCCTTTTATTTATTTAGAGTATCGCCAACCCGTTACTCTCCCTGGCGTAGGAAAGTTCGGGCATTACTCACCGCCTCATAAAAGCTATAACCACGGCGCCCAGCACCACGGCGATAATGCCGACGATCAATACGGTAGGGAGCGCCGTTGTAGCCTGTTCCACGCCGCGGTATTCATCCAAACCGTTAGTTTTATAACTGATGGTTAATATGCGGGTGGTATTGTCACTTAAACCGGATACGGTTAGAGCTTTAGAAGTTACGTTGTAGCTGGTAGCTATTGGTACATCCGAGGAATTATTGGAGGAAATAGCCAGATAAGCTAATGAATCGTTCCAAACAGTGGAACCCAGCGTCATGGTGGCAGTGGTAACGCCGACGCCGGTGCTGACATTAATGTTCTGGTCGATATTCTCTGTCTGGAAGTCCTGGATAGTCGGCATAATACCGTAGGCCAACGCTCCCAGCAGAATTATCGCCCCAACAATCACTATGATTGCTTTCATCTACTTTTAACGTACAACGGTTGTCAAGGAATAACTTAATTACCTTGACAATAGGGTTACGCTAAAAGTGTGAGGATAAGAATATTCGCGGCCCTGTTTATCATCATCATTAATCTGTTGGTTTGCGTCCCGGTATATGCCGACACCGCGCAGCCGACTAGCGTCACAGTAGAGGATATCGCCGTTAACCGCCATGTCATCCAGAGCAACGACATGGTTATCTATGCTTTATACAATATCGAATATTCCGTAGTGCCCACGGATAAAGTCAACTCTACCTTTATCTTTCGCCTGATAGATACCGATGAAATTACAGAATTGGGCACTAACACGGCCTACGCCTACCGTACCAGCGGCTACGGCTACGGCGTTATTAGCTTCTACTTCCCGGCCGCGACTGCGCCGGCCTGGGGAGGCGCTTACACCATCCGCGTATCCGAAAACCCGGCAGTATTCAGCGCTCCGGTAGACTTTAACTTCCCAATAGACAGCGGCGCTTATTCTGCGGAAACGACAGCGGACGCTAACCGGCGTGAAATGGGACTCAACATATTTAACCTTGCCGATATACTCAGTAACGCCTGGACTCTTAGCCTAACCAGTGAATCAGATACCGGGCTGGTGTTAAGCTCCAGCGGGGAATTTTATTTCGGTCATGCGATATCTGGAGTCAGAACCATGGCGCCAAGTATCTTCCTTGCTCAGACCAAGGACCCAGAATATACCGACACCACTTGGGATACTTCGCAGGCCGACGCCTATGAGGATAGATTCAACGAAACTTATGTGAAAACTGGCATTGACGGTATCGCTTCATTATTCAATACCACTTATTCAATGATCGGTTCCATTATCATACTGATCGCCTGCGTCCTGGTCATCATTCTGGCTGTAAAGCTGCAGATAAAGCCCTCCGCGGGTGTGGTCTGCGCCTTTGCTATATTCCTGGTGGGCGTGGTGTTGGGGTGGGTGCCCATGGCAATCATGTCCGTTGCGGTCCTGATATGTTCCATCTTTTTAGCCGCTAAATTGATATCGCAGTTTGTGTAGTATGAAAAGAATTGTATTAGTCGCTCTGAGTCTGATAATCATTACCGCTTTTCCGGCTGTGGTCATTGCGTCTACGATTACCAATGCGGATTATGTTGGTACGATTAATATTGCCAACTCTACCACATCAAGCGCCACCAATCAGATAGTATCCTGTAATATCTCAACGAATAACCTGGTCAACAGCAATTTTATTAGCTCTAACTGTTCCAATACGGCCATTTTAACCAGCGGTGCCGTCGATGCGGCTTATATGCCGTCCGCGGATAATACCACGCCCTGGATGATATTCGTACCGACGATTGGGGCTTCTGCGTCATTACCTTATAAGTTGTACACCGGTGGCGCTACTAGCATGGATTCCAAAATCAGTTACTTCCCTGCTGCTGAAGGTGCAACGGTATCTGATAACGCTTCTCTTGAATGCGGAAGTAACTATCAGATAGAAGTCAGCGGCTGGGTCGATACCGTCACCACCGGCAGAACCCAATATATAGTTCGTAAACAGGACGGCTTTGGAAACTACTGCCTGCGCCTGTATGTCAGCGCGGCGGGAACCATTACCGCAGAAAGATACCCGGTGGGAGGTCCGGCGCCTAATTGGACCGTATCCGTGTCCGGAGTTACCAGTGGAGAGCATAACATCAAATTAACCTGCGTTGCCGGGACTTTAACCCTGAATGTAGACGGCAGCACCGCCAGCGTAGGCAGCACCAGCATAGAAGATTTCTCCGGTAACTGGGAATGGTTCGGCAATTCGGTTATGCCGTATGTTTACTACTGGAAAGTAACGCCCTCCGGAACGCTGAAAGGCTATTGGTACTGGCAGCGAAGCACTGCATTTTACGATGCATCCGGTAACGGTAATACCGCTACGCCAACATTTCGGACTACTGGCACATCAGCCAATATCACCGCTACCCTGGTCGATTTTGGCCCCGTGTCGGCGGCTGAAGCCTCCGGTGGTTCTACCGGCTCATACGCGACGATGGTACCCGGCGCTATCGACCCGGGCGGCACGTTTGACGAACTTACCCCCGGTAACTTCCCTGGTTCCAGCTTTATCAATGATGTAATTGCCGGCGGAGGCGTTCCAAACGCGCTGTTCTGGTTCCCATTTGGTATCATCATCGTCTGCATCATAGGCCTGCTGGTGGCGAAATTTACCAGCCTGATATGGCTGCAGGTAATTATCATGTGCGTAATAATCGGCTTCTTTTGCGTCACGATCTTCCCCTGGTGGATGGTGCCGATATTCGCCATATTCGGATCTACCGCCGTGGTGATTGAAAGGGCTTATCTATGAACGTAAAACTCTTGATGATCGCTTTCTTTGCGTTTGTAGCAGCAACATTCTGCGCCCGGTTAATGGGCGGCGCCTGGTTCAGCACTTCGGATACCGATGTAATGAACAGCCTTACCGTATTCAAGGATGTGGAAATCTTCGGCACGTTCAGTGTACCGACGATAAACATTGATTTTTTGACCACAGGGCTTCCCAAGCTGGTGTCCTGGGATTATCCTTTCTTCGGCGGCCAGATGGAGATCTTTAAGTATTTCCTCTATTGCTTGTCCATTGGTATCGTCTGGACGCTGGTAGCGCTATTTTCCGGTGTCATCTATAACTTTTGGGCAAGGACGGCTTAATGTTAAAGGTTATTTTAGTCGGCGTATTGATATTCGGGACCATCATCGGCCTGATTATCATATTTGGGTTAAACGGTGTTATGACCGAGGGCGTGACGGTAGCGACGTCGGCGCCAGATATCAGCAACTTCGACGGCACCACAGAACTTGTCACGTTTATGCCGATACTCATA
>CAYWKX010000017.1:0-15040 GCA_964459185.1 uncultured Muribaculaceae bacterium
TACTTTAGGAACAGGACACCCCATATTAATATCAATAATATCAGGCTTCATTATTTTATAAACCATCTTTGCAGCCTCAACAAAACTTGTCTTATCACTGCCAAATATTTGCTGAACAATTGGTCTTTCACTATCTTCAACATATAACATGTTTTTGGTTTTCTTACTATCATAAATTAGGCCCTTATCAGAGACCATCTCGGCATAAATAAGTCCACAACCCATTTCCTTAATAATCTTTCTAAAAGCCGAGTTACATATCCCGGCCATCGGGGCTAAAACAACATTATTTTTTATTTCTATATCTCTTATCTTAAACATTTTTCACCACAGGTTTATTTTATCATAATTTTTCGATAATTTCTATTAATAATTAGAACAATTATATCCATCATAAAAACGAGGGATATAATGAATAACAAACAAAAAAGAGGGGAATTATTTTTAATATTTATTATTTTTTCTATTTTTGGTTCTTTCTATGAACAATTATTATCCTTTATAACTTGTTTGATACATAGGAACCAATTTATTTGGATAAGAAATAGTTCTTTAATTTTAGGATATTTTAGGCCTGTTTATGGTCTTGGTGCATTACTCTATACAATATTCTTAAAAAAAAGATATTCTTTATTAAAGAACTTTTTATTATCATCATTAATCGGAGGGTCACTAGAATATATAGTAAGTTTCCTTCAGGAATTAATTTTCAAAACGGTAACTTGGGATTATTCCAATAAAATATTAAATATTGGTGGAAGAACCACCCTTATCTTTGCTTTCTTCTGGGGGATATTAGGAATTATTTATATTAAATATATTTATCCTTACATAAGTAAATTTATAAAAAAGGTCCCCTTTTTTATAAAGGAACCAGTTATCATTGTGTTAATTATCTTCTTAACTTATAACACTTCTTTATCCTTTTCTATTCTATTAAGACAAAGATTAAGAAATGACGGCTATTTCCCTTTGACTAAGATAGGGAAATTATACGATATAAAATTTAATGATGCCTATTTAGATAGAAAGTTCCCCTTCTTTATAAATAAATAAATAATTAATCCCGAACCACCACCCAATACAAAGAACAAAAGTCCCTTAATAAAAGTAAACGGTTTATTATTAGTATTTCTTTCGGCCCCAGCCGTTGCAGTCAAAGCCATATCTTTTTCATATACTTGGGCACTATCATCCTCTATACCAGAACCATTTGCATCTGCATCTATACTAGGAATATTCCCATCCTCAGCAACACCAATTTCCTTTTCTTCTCTATCATCGGGTGAATACCCTTCTACCGATTCTCCTTCATCTGGTGGGAGTGCCTCTTCGTCTACATCATTACAAATAACTGTATTATCGTTACTATTAGTATAACATTCCTCAATAGCATTAATATTTATTGGTATAATTAAAACAATTGATAAGACAATTAACAAAACATATCTTTTCATATATTACTCCTTTCATTATAATATATTATATTATTATTATATTATGGCAAAATTAACTACTTATATTACCAAATGATAATTTCTATATCTATATAATATTACTTTTCTTTAATCAATATTTTTATATTTTCTTCGTAATCATCAGGTTTTAAAAATTGGTTTATATTAATCATTAATTCTAATTTCTCTAAATCATCTATATCTAATTCCCTTAATGAAATAATAATCTTTTTTCTTGCTTCAATTAATGTTTCTTTTTTCATTGTATTTTTGCTCCTTACTAATTTCTTAACTTTGTATCCAGATAAGTCTCTAATTTATTATTTATTTATTAATATTTTTAAAAATGTTTATTGTTTTTCTAAAAATGGCTCCATTTCGGAAACATCATCTTCTATAAAATCCATACTATATTCAGCTCCTGAAATATTAAAACTACTTGGAGGTAAGATTATTTCGTAATCTTTATAAAATATTTTGTCATCTTTAGTTACTAATTCTACTCTAAAACCAAGAGTTAAAGTAACATTTTCTGTGGTTACATTCAAATCACTATATATTTTGCTTAATCCCGGCATTTCCCCAAATCCATATGTAGAAGTATCAAGAAAGGCAATTTTATTTACTGCTACCGCCACCGAAGATTGAACACCACTAGTGTGGGGAATATCATATTTTTCTTTATATTTATTGTTTGTTCCTGATAAAAGGGTACCTTGGCTATTATATACATATAGTTCTTCTGCCATCCCCATCTTTGGTTGTTTTATGACTCTAACATTACTAATTATTTTTTTCTTAATATTATAATCTGCATCTGGGTTATATTCATTAGTAGAATAATAATCTGTCGTAACATTAAAATTCATTCTTATGTAACCTTTTCCATAATTCTCTGCATCATCCCCAAGTTTTTCAATATCGCGATAAATATTCACTTGATAACCTTTATCTAAATATTTTTGGGATTCTGTGGTTACTTTACCACGATAATTACTTATAGCATTTTTATTAGCACATCCTGATACTAGAAAGACAAAAAACAAAATTAAAATTATTTTTTTCATAATTACTCCTTAAAAATATTATATCATAATTATTAAGTAAATAAAATAAGTGCTAATAGCACTTATTTTATTTTTTTTTGTTTTTTGTTTTTTTCAACATCTGTTTTTGGAATAGCAATTTTTAGAAGACCGTCACTAAATTTAGCATCTATTTTTTCTTCTTCAACGTCTCCTAGATAGAATGATCTTTGATATTTACCATAAAAGCTTCTTTCTCTTCTTAGATATTTTTTATCATCAGTAGTTATTTCTTCCTCTTTTTTTTCTGCAGTGATGATTAATGTCCCTTTATGGATTTCCACCTTGATATCTTTTTTATCAAAGCCTGGGATATCCATTTCAACATTTATGATATTATCTTTTTCATAAATATCGCATTTCATTCTGTCTTCTTTTTCAAAATCTCCTAACATACTATCCAAAAACAATCTTCTTGGTAACATAATTACCATCTCCTTTCATTCTATTTTCTAGATATTATATCCACAATTAGATTACTTATTTTGGTTGGATTTTCAATGGATAATCCCTCGATTAATCTAGCTTGAGCATATAATATCTGGGTATATTTTTTTAATTCTTCTTTGTCTTTCTTGTATAATTCTTGTAATTTTTTAACAATTTCGTGATCTTTATTTATTTCTAAAACTGTCTCAGCTTTTATTCTTTCATCAGTTGGCATGGCATTAATTACTTTTTCCATTTCAATTGAAATATTACCTTTAGTTGTCAAGCAAACTGGATGATTATTTAATTTATTAGTAAATTCTATCTCTTTTACTTCTGGGAGAACTTCTTTCATTAAATTTAATATTTCTTTGTTATCTTCATTTAATTTGGTTAGTTCTTCTTTTTCCTTCTTGGTATTTAAATCAATAGAACTATCTGAAACATTAACAAACTTCTTACCTTCATATTCCTTGAGAATTTGAATAGCAAATTCATCAACATATTCAGTTAAATATAAAATATCATATTTCTTATTTTTTACTTGTTCTACTTGAGGTAATAAATCTATTTTATCAGGGGTCTCCCCACATGCATAATAAATATTATCTTGATTTTTCTTCATGTTATCGATATATTCTTTTAACGAAATATAATCTTTTTTAAAAGAGGAATAAAAAATTAATAATTCTTTTAACTTCTCTTTATCTATTCCATAGTTATTATAGACTCCATATTTTAGTTGTATACCAAATATTTTAAAGAATTCTTTATACTTCTCAAAGTCTTCTTCTTTTAAAGCAGTTAATTCTTTTATTATCTTTGTCTCAATATTTTTTGCTATTTGTTTTACCTTGTAATCTTCTTGTAATGTTTCTCTGGAAATATTTAAAGATAAATCATCAGTATCCACGATCCCTTTAATAAAACTAAAATAGTCCGGTAATAAACTTTCGCATTTATCCATGATTAGGACGCCATTTGTGTATAGTTGTAATCCTTTTTTATACTCTTTTGAATAAAAATCATATGGCAAATGGGCGGGTATAAATAAAATACTTTTATAATTTAGTAATCCCTCAACATTATAATGGATTACTCTTAATGGTTGTTCATAATCATAAAATTTATCACTATAAAAATTATAATATTCTTCCTCAGTTACTTTTTTCTTATCTTTTTTCCATAAAGGAATCATGCTATTTAAAGTAATTATTTCCTTAACTGTTTCATATTCACTATCAGATCCCTCCTTTAATTTAGAATTCTCTACTTCCATCTTAATTGGATATCTAATATAATCAGAATATTTTTTAATAATACTTCTAATTTTATATTCAGTTAAATAATCACTATATTTTTCATTATCAGTATCATCCTTTAAATAAAGGATAATCTTTGTACCGACTTTTTCTTTGTCATAATCTTCAATTGAATAACCTTCGGTTCCCTCACTAGACCAAATGTATCCATTATCTTCTCCAATTTTTTTAGAGATTACCTCAACCCTTTTACTTACCATAAAGGCTGAATAAAATCCCACCCCAAACTGTCCAATAATATTGACATCTTTTTGATCTTTATTTTCTTCTTTAAATTCTAATGAACCACTTCTAGCAATAGTTCCTAAATTGTTTTCCAATTCCTCTTTATTCATACCTATACCATTATCAACAATAGATAATGTTTTCTTATCAGGGTCTGTTTCAATAATGATAGCTAAATCTTTTTTATCAACATCAATATTCTTATTAGTCAAAGAATCATAGTATAATTTATCTATCGCATCACTAGCATTAGATATTAATTCTCTTAAAAATATGTCTTTATTGGTATAAACCGAATTAATCATCATATCGAGTATTTTTTTTGACTCTGACTTAAATTGTTTTTTTGTCATTTCATTCCTCCATTCATTATTTACATATATATTATAACATCATATTAGCAATTGTCAAGATAGAATGCTAATTTTTTTAAAAAAAAATAAAAGTTAATTATTTTACTTTTATATTTTGGTTATTAACTAAGTTATAAGTTTCATCTGAAATAGCGTTATTACAAAAGTAGTCATCTGTTATTTTTAAATAAAGACTACTATCTATATCCGTTGGATAACTGTCAACATTTATATTTTAATGATGAAAGGCTAATCTAAGAAAAGTTCTTATAAATTTTTCTGTCATATTTTTTTTGTATTTCTAAATGTTTTTCTCTAAAAGAATCTATTGCTTCATCAACTTTTTCGTCAGTATACATTTTTGAAAGATAATTTCTTTTATAGTCATAGCTTATTTCTTTACTATTCCACCTTTCTATTAAAACTGTGGGAATATTAATTTTATTTATTCCCAAATTATGCAGTAAAGATAAAGTTATGTTAGCTGCAAGAACAAAACTGGGTGTTACATCTTTTAAGTTACCTACCCCATAATTGTCATAGGTATCTTCTTTTGTATCAAAACCCTCATCTATTTTATAAAGAAGTCTATTTATTTTCTTCTGATATTTATCTTTTTCAATTGTGTTTTTCTTATCATTTTTTATTGAATAAATATAAGCCTCATTATTAGATATTCCAATATATACTTTAGGTAGCTCATATGTTTCTAAAGTAGTAGGATCCTTTAATGTTATTTTTAAGGCCTGGGGGGCCTCATATTCAATTCCATTATTTACTAAAATAACCTCCACATCACTACCTAATAGTTCACTATAACCAATTGATGTTTTTTCCATATATTGAGAGAGGTTAGGGGCTTTGAAAAAGTCTATTCTTTTCTGTAAGAATCTTGTCGGTTCATTAAAGTCCTCATAGGTAGCATTTGCCCATATTAAAGCCATAATAGCTTTAGCCTTTAAGCTTTCACTAGTAGATATTTCAACAGGAAATTGATTATATTGATAGAAATGTAAAGATTTGTCCAATAATTCTTGTAACAATCTATCAAATTTTTCTTTGTCATTTATGAATAAAGTTGGAACTACTATATTAGGATTGGGATTATTTGCCTTAATATTTATCTTACATTCTGGATAATAGTGTTAAATATTATATTAAAAATACAATAAATATCAATTCTCCCCTTAGAGGCTTCTGGAATTATTTCTTTGTAAAAGATATCTAACATGTTTTCACCATTTATATTTTATCATATTAATATTAAGCCATCAATAAAATAAAAAGAATATACAGTTATTTGTCATATTCTTTTTTCCATTTCCATTCTGTTACCTCAGGAATATCCTTACCATGCTCAACAATATAAGAAGCATGTTTATCTAACATTTCATTACAATAATTTTCGATTGTTTTGTTTTTCTTACCGGTATATTTTAAAACATCTAAAATCAAATGAAATCTATCTATTTTATTTTGAACTCTCATATCAAAAGGGGTAGTAATTGTTCCCTCTTCATCATATCCCCTAACATGTAGATCTTTATTAGTGCGATTATAGGTTAATTGATGGATTAGAGGGGCATAACCATGAAAAGCAAAGATAATTGGTTTTGTCTTGGTAAATATCTTATCATAATTTTCATCAGTTAGTCCATGAGGGTGTTTGTTATGGGATTCTAAACGCATTAAATCAAGGACATTGACTACCCTTACTTTAATACCCGGGGCCTTTTCTCTTAAGATAGAAGCTGCTGCCAAAATTTCTAAGGTTGGGGTGTCCCCAGCAGCCGCTAAAATAACATCAGGATCTTCTCCTTCTTTTATACTAGCCCATTTCCAAATATCTATTCCTTTTATACAATGTTCTTCGGCTTCTTTCATGTTTAACCACTGAGGTCTTTCGTGCTTACTAGCTATAACAACATTAATATAATTTTTGGTTTGTAAAATATGATCAACTGTACATATTAGAGTATTAGCATCAAATGGTAGATATATTCTAACAGTATCCGCTTTCTTTGTAACTAAATGGTTTAAAAATCCTGGATCTTGATGAGTAAATCCATTATGATCCTGTTGCCAAACATGGGATGATAAGATATAGTTTAATGAACTTATATCTTTTCTCCAAGGTAATTCTTTGGAAACCTTCAACCATTTGGCATGTTGACTTGTCATAGAGTCAACAATTCTAACGAACGCTTCGTAACTATGAATAATACCATGCCTTCCTGTCAACAAATAGCCCTCAATAGCTCCTTGACATAAATGCTCTGATAATACAGAATCAAAAACTCTCCCTCTGCAACTTAAATTTTCATCAATTTTTAATTTTGAGATGTTCCATGTTTTATCTTCTTCCTCTAAAATATGACCAAGTCTATTTGATACAACCTCGTCTGGTCCAAATAAACGGAAATTTTTATTATCTTTATTTAATTTGAAAACATCTCTTAAATATTTCCCCAATTCTAGCATATCTTGTTTAACTACCTTGCCAGGATAATTAACTTCAACCCGGTAATTACGAAAATTAGGTAAAATTAAATCCTCTGTAATTAATCCTCCATTAGTAACTGGATTTAATCCCATTCGTTTGTTTTTAGGTGGAATTAATGTTCTTAATTCTTCTTTTAAAGTGCCATCTTGATTGAATAATTTATCCGGATTATAACTTTTTAACCATTTTTCTAATCTTCTTAAAGCTTCTTCTTCCTTTACTTGGAAAGGAATTTGATGAGCTCGGTAAGTTCCTACAATTTCTTTAGGCCCTGTTAGCCCCTTAGGGGTATCTAAAATTATCATAGGCCATCTTGGTCTTACTGATTCTTTTTTAGAATTTTCTTTAATTAACTTTATATCTTTTACTACATCATCCATTGCTTTAGCTAATTTTTTATGTAGATCACTGGCTCTTTCCCCTTTGACATAATAAGGTTTCCATCCTAAACCTCTAAAATAGTCCCCCAACTCTTTTTTGCTAATACGAGCTAAAATGGTAGGATTATTTATTTTATAACCGTTTAAATGTAAAATAGGGAAAATTGTCCCATCAGTTTTTGGATTAATGAATTTATTTAGTTGCCAAGAAGCACTAAGAGGTCCTGTTTCAGCCTCACCGTCCCCAACGACTGTAGCTGCGATTAAACTAGGATTATCTAGAATTGCTCCATATGCATGAGATATACTATAACCTAATTCCCCACCTTCATTGATACTACCTGGGGTCTCCGGGGCAGCATGAGAAGAAATTCCACCAGGAAAACTAAATCTTTTCATGAGTTTTTTAATTCCTTCTTCATCTTGGGTAATATCCGGATAAACGGCACTATAACTTCCTTCCAAATAAGTATGAGCAACTGGTGAGTTACCACCATGACCAGGCCCTGATATATATATCATGTTTAAGTTATTTTTAATAATAATCCTATTTAAGTGAGTGTAAATTAAATTTTGGCCCGGGACCGTTCCCCAGTGACCAACAATAGTTGGTTTAACATCAGTTAACTCTAATTTTCTTTTTAATAAAGGATTGTCCATTAAATATAGTTGTCCAACAGCAAGATAATTTGAAGCCCTCCAATAATCATTCAATAGTTTTACTTCTTCTTTTTTTATCATTTAATCACTCTTTCCTATTATTACCATAAAACCCTATTATAATTGTATCATAATTTATAAAAATTTATAATATTTATTTTACTTTTTTCTTAATTACTGATAAAATTAGTTTGGAGGTATTAAATGAATATATTCCTCGCTCAAATAATTGGGTCCTTTGCTGTATCTTTTTTTATATTTAGTATTCAATTTAAAAAAAGAAAAGATATTTTAAAGATTCAATTTATTGCTAACATATTATATGCAATTCAATATTTCGTTTTGAATGTTTTTATCGCTGGATATATGAATATTATCTCAGGTATTAGATGTTTAATATTTTATCAATATGATAAAAAGAAAAAAAAGATCCCAAGTTTTTTATTATATATTTTCATTGCTTTAATAATATTAATAGGAATAATAAATTACAATAATTTCTTATCATTAATACCTATTATCATAACTCTATTTTACATAATTAGTTCTTATTATAAAGATACAAAAGTAATTAGATATGTGTTTCTTATTTGTTCTATAATTTGGTTATTCTACAATTTTAAAGTAGAAGCATATGTTTCTTTAATTGGAAATGTCTTTGAGTTTACATCAGGAATTATAGCAATAATTAGATTTAGAAAAAAATAAAAGAGATTTATTTGTGATAAGTCTCTTTATTTAATATTTTAAAACCTCGATATATCTGTTCTAACAAAATTAATCTAAATAATCCATGTGGAAAAGTAAAATTAGAAAATGATAGTTGGTAATTACTTTGTTCTTTTATTTCTTTAGCTAATCCTTCTGACCCTCCGATTATAAAAGTAATATTAGGATAACTTATGAGGATTTTATCTATTTTATTAGCAAATTCTATAGAAGATAGAAAATTACCTTGTATATCTAACACTATTATATAATCTCTGGAATTTAAATATTTTAAAATATTATTCTTTTCCTTATTAATATCACTATCTGGTAACTCAATTATTTCAATTTTATGATATTTATTAATCCTCTTTAAATAATCTTCGGTTCCCTCTTTTAGATACTTTTCTTTTAGTTTACCCACACAAATTATTTTTATCATATTTCAATTACATCCGTTTCTTTATCTTGTGAAGTAATAATAATATTTACTTCTTTTTTTTCACGATTAAGTCTTTCCTTTAAAGTTGTATAGGCTAATTCTTCAGTATTGTTTTCTTGTGATAAATGTGCCAGCAAAACGTACTTAGTATTATCTGTTATGAATTTAGCTAAGTATTTAGAAGCATCATAATTGGATAAATGCCCCTTATCTGAAAGAATTCTCTGCCTAATTCTAAAAGGATATGAGCAATTTTGTAACAATTCTACATCATGATTACTTTCCATAATATAAATATTTTTATCAGTTAAAATATCAAAGTATTTTTTATTAATATATCCAGTATCGGTGATATAAACTAATGATTTATCTTCATTTGTTAAGATATATCCAACCGAACATTCTACATCATGAGAAGTATTAATTAGGTGAAGATGAATATCTTTTAGATAAAAATCATCTTCACTAATTATCTCATAATTTCTTATATAATCTAAATCTCTTAACATTTTTTCCTTAATATAAACCTTAGAATTATATTTCTTAGCAAACATCTTTAATCCATTAATATGATCGACGTGAGTATGAGTAATTAATATTACTTCAATCTCCTCTGGTTTTACCCCAATAGAGTGTAATTTATTCTCAATGTACTTTGTTGTATTACCAGCGTCAATTAATAGTTTAGTGCTTTTTGTTTCTATATAGGTAGTGTTTCCTTTACTACCACTTGATAAAACTACTACTTTCATTAGTATATATTATATGGGTTAATATAATATCCCCCCCCATTGGGATCCCCAATATAGAGGGCAAAATGTAAATGGACTCCGCAATATAAGCAATATGGGGTCGGAACAGGATCAACACTACCAGTATTCCCCATCGTTCCTATCCTTTGCCCACGAGCTACCGTTTGCCCGACCGTAACATAAACAGAGTTCATATGCATGTAAATGGTATAATAATTACCAATATTATGATTAATAATAACGTAATTACCCCCACCTCCACCACAACCAAGACATCCATAACCAGCACAACAGCCAGTACTTACATAATGTACTACTCCATTGTTAGCCGCATAAATAGAGGACCCGTAACCTGTTCCAGTAATATCAAGTGCCCCATGAAAAGATCCCCAACGCCAAGCATATCCTGAAGATATAGTATATGGTCTATTGGTTGGCCAAGCCCAATAAGAAAGATCGGCCACTGATGGAGCTATCTTTTCTCCCTTAATTAATATCCTATTAACAGCGGGTTTTAATTCAGTTGAGCTTATAACAACAGCCCCGGTTAATTGCCCATTTACATATTGGTATTTTCTAGTAACTTTATATAACCCCTCTTCTCCTTCCCTTATAACAGCTTGATATCCAGCATATTGGGTTGAATCATATTGAATTTCTGTTTCATAAGATTTTTTTTCTTCTTCAACAGCGTGAACCACAACCGCAACGCTAATTACCGGATCAATAAGTCCTACTACTACTTCTTGAGATTCATATAACAAATTATTAACAGAGTTAAACTGAGGATTAGCAATTAAAAACTCATTGACATTTAATTTATGCAAATAAGCAATATCTTCAATTGTATCTCCTGATCTAGTGATATAAACTTCTTGTTGATCAGTTGTTCCATATAGCAAATATTTAGCCAGTTCATCACTATCGGTAAATATTTTTTCTTCAGTTGAAATTAATTCTTCTTTATAAGTTACTTCCTCTTCTAAATCTATGTTTTCAACAAGGGAACCCGTATTAACAATTTCCTCTTGTGTTCCATTCATAAAGTCCTCATATTCTTCATCATTAACAAACGCTTTGATGGTACTATTTAAGGCTTTATCAAATATTTTTTTATTTAAAACATTAATGGTCTTAGCCTCATAATCTTCTTTTTGAGGATTATCAATAGTTATAACAATACCCTTAACTGTAAAATTTTTAACCGCTATTATCCTATTATAAATAGTCTCACTTGTTTCTATCTTCGGATTATAGGTAACCGTTTTTTTTATTTCTACCCCTTTTGGAGCATTAACTGTTTTTACTTCATATTTTTTTCTGATTGCTTCTTCTTTGGCATTAATATATTCCTCAAAGTCATCTTTTGACTCTATTTTCCCAATAATTTTTCCATCTAAGTAAACACTATAAACAACCTCTGGCGAATCATAATTATCATTGTTAAACCCCAACAAAAAAATTGAAAGAGTTAGAATTATCGTTAAAAACACTAGCGAAAAAGTCCACTTACTTTTCACTTATTCCACTCTCCTTTTTAACCGATAAAAAAGTTGACGTTCTTTTCTTGAACAACATATCTACTGTCCCTGTTGGTCCATTTCTATGTTTTAATAAAATTAATTGAATTGGACTAGGAATATTATCCATTGTTTTCTCTTCAGACTCTGGAGCATGAAGAGCAGCCACTATATCAGCATCTTGTTCAATCGCACCAGATTCCCTTAAATCACTAAGAACAGGTTTTTTATCTTCTCTTTTTTCAACGTTTCTTGATAATTGTGATAAAGCAATTACCGGTACATTTAATTCTAAAGCCATCGTTTTTAAACTACGGGATATTTCCGATACTTCCTGTTGTCTAGAACCAGCATATCTACTTGATGCATCAATTAATTGTAAATAGTCTATTATTACTAAGCCTAATCCTTCTCCTTGAGTAGTTAATCTTCGACATTTAGTTTTTATTTCTCCCGGTGTAATTCCTCCAGCATCATGAAAGTAAATGTTAGTATCCGCTAATTGGCCAATTGCTTCATTAACACGACGCCAATCTTCGTTTTCCATTCTGCCAGAAGTTAATTTCTTATTATCTATTTGTCCTAAAGAACTAATCATTCTCATTATTAATTGTTCTGCAGGCATTTCCAAAGAAAAAATAGCAATATTTTTCTTGGTACTTTTTGCAGCAGCACAGGCGATATTTAAGGCAAAAGCTGTTTTACCAACCGAAGGACGTGCGGCAACAATAATTAATTGAGTAGGTTTTAAACCATCAGTTAAATTATCTATATCACCAAAACCCGTGGTTAACCCATTTAACTTCCCTTTATTTTTAGCTAACATTTCTAAATCATCTTGAGCCTTTGTTAAAACATCTTGTATCTTCCTAAATTCGCTAGTTCTCCTAGTTTTAGCAACATCGAAGATATCTCTTTCAGCCATTTCTACGGCTTCACTAGCTTTAGCATCTTTATCATTAGCTACTTTTACAATATTAGTAGCTACCTCAATCATTCTTCTTAATGTATATTTTTCTAAAACAGTATTGATATAATATTCAATATTAGCTCCAGTAGCTACGCTGTTAACAATTTCATTTAAATATTCTACACCTCCAACAACATTTAATAATTTTCTATTTATTAATTCAGTTGTTACAGTGTCAATATCAACAGGTTCCTTTTTACTATATAAATCACTAATAACTTCAAAAATCTTAGCATTATTATCTAAATAAAATACCCCTTTATCTACTTCCTCACAAGCTTTCTGCAAAGCTCCATAAGACCAGAAAACTGACCCTATTAAGGATTTTTCAGCTTCAATATTTTGAGGCAATCCCTTATTCATAACTTCACCTACTTTTCAATTAACTTTATATTTAATTCCGCGACTATATCTTTATATAATTCTATTTTAACATAATGGTTCCCTAAAGTATTTAGAGAATTATCAATAATTATTTTCTTTTTATCCACATTATATCCTTTATTTAATAATTCTTCATATATTTGTTTACTAGATATAGATCCAAATACTTTACTTTCTTTTCCTATTTGGACCTTAAAGGATAAACTTTCTTTTTCTAATTTTTCTTTAACTTTTCTAGCATTTTCCTTATTAAACTCATCTTTCTTCTTTATATTATCCAAATCATTATCTAATCTACTAAAACTAGTCTTAGTATATTTAACAGCATAACCATTTTTAATTAGAAAATTAGTAGCATAGCCGTCAGATACCTCTTTTATCTCATGATTTTTCCCTTGCCCCTTTAAATCTTTAATAAAAATTACTTTCACCATACCACTTCCTTTTTATATTATACTATAAATTAGATAGATTGTCTAAACTATTTTTAGGTTTAAAAAAAGAATATTTAAATATTCTTTATTTACAAAACGGTATAAATGCCATAAATCTAGCTAATTTTACTTGTCCTGCGATATATCTTTGATGTCTAGCACAAGTCCCAGTAAATCTTCTCGGTAATATTTTACCTGATTCATTTATATATTTACTTATAATATTAACATCTTTATAATCTACTGTTTTACCAGCACACATATGACATATTTTTTTCTTTCTTTTGTGAAATTCTGCCATTATTTTCCTCCTTTTTAAAATGGTAAATCATTATCACTGATGGTAATTGATTCTCCAAAACTCTCAAACGGATCTTTTTCCATATCAACTGTTTCTGTTGATTCAATGGCCGGTACTTCTATTTGATTATTAGTAGAACTTCCTTTTGATTCTAAGAATTGAACGTTTTGAGCAATTATTTCAGTAACATATACTTTCTTTCCATCTTTATCATCATAATTTCTTGTTTGAATTCTTCCTTCAACTGCGACTAATCTTCCTTTAGTCATATATTTAGCAATATTCTCTGCTTGTTTATCCCAAGTTACAACATTAATAAAATCTGCTTCTCTTTCACCATTTTGATTAGTAAAAGTTCTAGTTATGGCCACAGTTATTTGACAAACTGAACGGCCACCTGTTGTATGTCTTAGTTCAGGATCTTTAGTTAATCTTCCGATTAAAATTGCTTTATTCATTCTTTCCTCCTACTTATCTAAGTTAAGTACTAAATATCTAATAACATTTTCATTAATTTTAGCTATACGATTAAATTCTTTAATAGCGGTATCATCTTTAGTTTCAATGTTATATAAATAATAATATCCAGATTTATATTTTTTAATTTCATAGGCAAACTCTTTTTGTCCCAATTCTTTAGATAAAGTTATTTTAGCTTTCTTATCTGTTAAAGCTTTTTCTAAAGTTTTTACTGTGTTTTTTAGAACAGTTTCCTCTAAATCTGGTTTTATTATGAACATTATTTCATATTTATTCATAATTTCTACACCTCCTTTTGGTCTAATCGGTCTTTTTCAAGACAAGGAGCTCAACGCTCGGTTTATATTATATCAAATTATATTTTTTTTGTAAACAATTATGCGATAATTAAAGGAATAAGACATCTTTCTCCTTACACATTAAATCTAAAATGGCATATATCTCCATCTTGCATAATATATTCTTTACCTTCTAGTCTCATTTTACCTTTTTCTCTTACTTTTAATTCTGATCCACATTCAATTAAATCCTTATATGACATAACCTCTGCCTTAATGAATCCTCTTTCAAAATCAGTATGAATAATTCCCGCACAAGCAGGAGCTTTCATACCTTTTTTAAAAGTCCAGGCTTTT
>CAYWKX010000017.1:15050-19118 GCA_964459185.1 uncultured Muribaculaceae bacterium
ATCCACTTTCTGGGATACCTAATTCTTTTAAAAATTCTTCTTTTTCATCATCGTTTAGTTCTACTAATTCACTTTCTATTTTAGCACAAATCATTACTGCTTCAGAATGATCCTTTAAAGCATAAGCTTTAACTAAATCAACGTATTTATTACCACCATTATTTATATCTGATTCTTTAACATTAGCTACATAAATAATTGGCTTTAAAGTAATCAAATTAAATGATTTAATAACTATTAATTCTTCCTCAGTAAAATCTTGTTTTCTAATAGGAATGTTTCTCTCTAAAGATTCTTTTATTTTATTTAAAATTTCTACTTCTTGTAATTCTTTTTTGTCTTTAGTCATAGTTGCTTTCTTACCTAATCTGTTAATTCGATTAGTAATCACTTCTAAATCTGATATAGCTAGTTCAACATTAATTATTTCAATATCTCTGATTGGGTCAACATTACCATCAACATGAATAATATTTTCATCATCAAAACATCTAACAACCTCTACAACGGCATCTACTTCTCTAATATGAGATAAAAATTTATTTCCTAAACCTTCTCCCGAGGAAGCTCCTTTAACTAATCCTGCGATATCAATAAATTCATAGGTAGCGGGTATGGTTCTTTCAGGAATATACATTTCTTCTAAAACCCTTATTCTTTTGTCAGAAACAGTTACTATTCCAACATTAGGATCTATTGTGGCAAAAGGATAATTAGCCGCTAAAATATTCTTCTTAGTAATCGCATTAAATAACGTCGATTTACCAACATTAGGTAATCCTACAATCCCAGCAGTTAAACTCATAACATCACATTCTTTCTATTTATATATAGTATTGTCATCAAATAATTTGACTATTTCTAAAACTTCTTTTGTCTTACCTTTTATCTTATTCATTATCTTTTTCTTGAAATGTTTTTTTGATACTAATTCTTCTTCTAATTTTAATATTTCCTCTAATAACTCTGATAATCTTTTATATCCATTTTGAATATCCACAATATCGTCAAACCATTCATCAACATTATCTATGTTACCTACAAAGCGAAGATTTTCTAAGGTGGCTACAAATGTTTTATTTTGCATTAACAAAGTGCAAATATAAGATTGGAAATAATAAGCATTAGATTTATAATTATTAGTTTTTATTTCATTATTAATGGCTAACAAAGTATTTTTTATTTCTTCATTATGAATATTATAAGTAGATAAAGTTTTAATAATATCAATTATTTCTTCGGTTTGCTTTGTATTAATTACTTCTTCTAAAACTAAATTATCCCTTATGTCTTCCCTTTTTTTTAAAGTTTTTAAATCGTAGGCTGTATAACATAATCCACTCCTTAAATATATATATTTAAGATCTTGTTTTATTTCTTTATTAAAGCAATTTATCGCATGATTAAATTCATGAACTAGTTCATCTATTAAATCAATATATGAAGTCTCTAAAAAATCGCTTAAAATAATACTTTTTTCAATATACATCTTATTATTTTCTTTTTTTATAGTTCTGATAAAAGAAGCTTTTTTATACTTTTCTTTTTGGTTAACTAATGATATTTTAGTTTGGGTAAAACATTCGATAATTTCTTTTTCTTTGTTTAATCCATATTTTAAAACGAAAGAAGGTATAATTATGTATAATAAATGTTGAATATTAATATTATATTTATTTTTGTTGCTTATATCATCCACAATCTTTATATATTTATCTAACAAACTATTAATATATTTTTCATTATGTTCCATATTTCCTCCTTTTTAAATCTATTCCTATTATAATATTTATTTAAGGTTATGTAAAGAAAATAACATTTAGTTTCAAACCAAATGTTATTTATAACATTACCCCTGTTCCTATTCCAATAGGTATTCCTATAATATAAAATCCTACTGTAATAAGTAACCAGAGAATGGTAAAAGCTATCGTATATGGTAGCATTAAACTCATGGCATCCGTTATCGTTACCACTTCACCTTTCCGATTGTTATATATTTGTAAAAATCCAATTAAAATAACAAAATAAGTAAATAATGGTGTAATCCCCTTGGTTGCAGAATCAGCTGCCCTGAAAACCGCTTGAGCAAATTCAGGTGTTAAAGAACTTTGCATAAACATTGGCACCATTATAGGAGCAAAGATAGCCCATTTTGTCATGGCGGCAGGAACAAAAATTGTGGATATTGAAATAATTATAAACGATAAGATGACTAATAAGAATCCAGATAATTGTATATTACCAAGTAATTCCGAAAGAGAAGTAACAATAAAGACCCCAATGTTTGTCTTCTTAAAAATTAAACAAAATTGGGCTGCAAAGAAGATTAATACTAGAATAGAAGATATATCTTTTAAATAATGATTCATTCCATCGACTAAATCCTTATTGTTCCCTATTGTTTTTACTCTAATTCCATAGATAAATCCTGCGATAACAAGTAAAAAACTTGTTAAGAAAACAACCCCTTGTGAAAAATAAGAATTACCCCCAAATAATTGATCAACATAAAGTTTATCTTTCAAATATAAGAATAGACCTGAAAAAGGCAAACCTGGTATAATGCAATAAATTAAAATTAATATAATAATGGCTACTGAGAGTAATGAAATAACAACTCCCTTTCTTTCTTTAGAAGTTATTTCCTCATTACGGTTAGGATCTTCTTCATTGAAATTATATTTTCCTAGCTTAGGAATAATATGTTTTTCAGTTATAATCATTCCTACATACGCAATTAAAATAGTACTAACAATTGTAAAAATTAAATTACCATGTAAATTAATTTTATATGAATTATCTAAAATAGTAGTCGCAGTATTTGTATAATTTATCAAACTACTATCTAAGCCATTGACAATAACATTAGCACCATAACCAAAGGTAATTCCCGCAAAAGCTGCACAAATTCCTGCTGAAGGATGTCTCCCTAAATTCATATAAAGGATTGCTACTAAAGGTATTAAAATAACATATCCAACTTCAAAAAACATCGAAGATATTACTCCAAGTAAAACAACAATAAATGTTAACACCTTTTTAGGTACTTTTTCCCCAATCATTTTAAATAAAGAATTTAAAAAACCAGATTTATGAGCTACTCCTACTCCTATTAAACCTATTATTAATGTTCCAAAAGGGGCAAAATTTAATAAATTAGGTAATAGGTTACTTACTAAATATTGAATGCCTGTTCTATTAAATAAAGTGTAGATTGTTACAATTTGACTATCTAGTGCCCCTGTCCCAGGGTTAACAGCATAATAACTTGTTTCAAGGTTTAAAAAGCCCCCAATACTACTAATAATCATAACAATAAAAGTTAATATCAAGAAAACTAATGCCGGATGTAATCTTATCTCTTTTTTACTTTTCTTTTTCATTCTTCGACCACCTTTTTAATCTTTCTATTAAATTCTATTCTTGGTAACATTATTGTCCGTCCACAATTTAAGCATTTTATTTTTATATCGGCACCCATTCTAGTTATTTCCCATTTGTTTGTACCACATGGATGCTCCTTTTTCATAATAACAATACTCCCTAATTTATAATCCTTATTCATAATTATCACTAGTTATATTATATCATGTATAAAAAAAGAAATAAAGTAAATATTTTCCCTTTTATTTTATCTGTTATTACTTTTTTATATCAATTTATATATTAAGTAGGAGCCCTTTACTATTTTTATTATCAATATTCTTTATTATGTTTTTCTATCTATAATACTTGGTGGTCATGAAGTATCCTTAATCGGTCCATTCATGACTAAGCGAAACAGTACTCCACACGCGTTCTTATACCTTACTATATAAGTTATAATTCATTATGCGAGCACGGATCTCCAGGTATTGGACGAAGAGGCACTCCCGTTGTAGCGGTTCGAAGCAAAAACGCCTGCACCGCCCCCATAGGAGTAGTAGCCACCGCGAAGAAACCATGGGGAATTAGCATTAACAAAGACGATCCCATCACCAAACCAAC
Source organism: uncultured Muribaculaceae bacterium (assembly GCA_964459185.1). GTDB lineage: Bacteria > Bacillota_I > Bacilli_A > RF39 > UBA660 > CAYWKX01. The sequence continues at coordinate 19,041 of CAYWKX010000017.1, forward strand.
CTCTTGTTTCTCCAGTTGCATCACCTAATTTAAAATTAGCAGTAATTGAAGTACCTGTATACAAATCATAATATTTAC
>CAYWKX010000018.1:0-17780 GCA_964459185.1 uncultured Muribaculaceae bacterium
CCATAATCTTTTTTTAATATTTCTAATTTGTCAATAATCATATCTTCTTTTAATTTTGTTATTACATTTTTATTTAAATTATTCATTAAATCAAAATCAGTTACTCTTTTTTTATAAAGCCAATCATATAATTGATCTGCTTTAAATTTTTTTTCACCTATATTTAAAAAATAAGTAATCAATTCATCTTTTGTATAAGAATATATGCTATTCATATTATCACCTCTATTATTATAGCACAATATCAAAAAAAAGGACATATGTCCTTAGAATTTTCTATTTCTTAAGAATGGTGGAATATCTAATCCTGAGCCAGTCTCATCATCATCTTCTACATTATTTCTAGAAATAACAGTTTCTTTTCTATTCTCATAATATAATGGTTCAGTTTCTTTATCAAAACCTGTTGCAATAACTGTTACTATTACTTCATCATTTAAGTTTTCATTTATAACTGCTCCAAAAATTGTATTAATATCTGTATTAGCAGCGGATCTTATTACTTCGGCTGCTTCTTCTACCTCAAATAAAGTAAGTGAAGAACCACCAGTTACATTAATAATAGCATCGGTTGCCCCATTAACTGAGGTTTCTAAAAGTGGTGAAGAAACTGCTTGTTTAGCTGCTTCAACTGCTCTATTTTCTCCGGAACCAACACCAATTCCTATTAATGCATTACCTCTATCTTTCATTACTGTTTTAACATCGGCAAAATCTAGGTTTACTAATCCAGCTACTGCGATTAAATCTGATATTGATTGAACTCCACGATGTAGAACATTATCTACTTCTCTAAAGGCTTCTAGCATTGGAGTTGATTTATCAATTAATTCTCTTAATCGATCATTTGGGATAACGATTAATGTATCAACGTGTTTTTTTAATTCATCTAAACCTGATAGGGCATTTTCCATTCTCTTTTTGCCTTCAAAACTAAATGGTTTGGTAACAATACCAACAGTTAAGGCTCCAATATCCTGCGCTATTTCTGCTATTACAGGGGCTGCCCCAGTACCGGTCCCACCACCCATACCGCAAGTTACAAACACCATATCGGCTTCTTTTAATACTTCTTCTATTTCAGCTTTACTTTCTAAAGCGGCTTCTCTACCTATTTCTGGATTAGCTCCTGCTCCTAAACCATCAGTAAGTTCACTACCTATTTGTAATTTAATAGATGCTTTAGAATTATTTAGAACTTGTAAATCAGTATTGGCAACGATAAACTCAACACCTTTTAAGCCTGATTCAATCATTCGATTAACGGCATTACATCCAGCTCCTCCAATACCAATGACTTTTATTTTAGCTAATTGATCCATTTCTAATCCAAACATGTTATTCATTATTTTTCCTCCTTATTACCAATAAAACTTTCAAATATTTTTGTTATTCTGCTTTTACTTTTATTATTTTTAGGGCTTATTAATTCTGCTTCCTCAGTCATACTAATCATTGAATAATCTTTTCCTCTTGTGGCCATTTTATCAGCAAAATATTTTAGCATTCCTAAGCATGTTGTATATTTATTATCTCTAACACCCAAAGTACTTGTTGTATATATTATAGCATCTTTTCCTAAAATATCAACCACTAAATTTTTAAAAGATTTAATTTCTGTAAGGCCTCCGGTTATTATTATATAATCTAAATCTTTCTTTGTTAATAAGAGTATTTGCTTTTTCGAAAGTTCTAGAATTTGGGTTAATCTACTCATAATTACCTCAGATATTTCAACTTGATTAAGTTTTAATTCCTCATTTAAATTATTTTTAATTTCATATACATCAGTAATAGAAGTAAATCTTTTATGAGCAGAAGCAAATTTTTCTTTAATAATTCTAGCATCAAAAATATTTATATGAAAAACATATGCTAAATCATTTTCAATATTTAAGCCTCCTAATTGAATAGTTTCTGTATTCATAAATTTACCTTTATTAATAATAGAAACAGTCGTTGTTTCATGACCCAAATTAATTATTGCCCCGATTTTTTTATCTAAATTAGGATTTCTAACTTCGAAATAATCAGCGATTCCCCCAAATGTTATATCAACTACTTCCAAACCAGCACCTTCAACTACTGATAAAACAGAGTAAATATTTTTCTTTGGAGTAGAAATCATAATCCCTTTTACTTCCAATTTTTTACCTTTTTGACCAACTGGTTTATCTACTACTTGATTATCTACTAAGAAATCAATTGGAATTACGGTCACTAATTCATAATCTTGAGCTAGCTTACTATAAACAGAGTTCTTGATAACTTTATTAACGTCTTCACTAACAATTTCTTCATCTTTTTTGATGTTAACCTTCCCTGTAACAAACATAAACTTTGAATTATAATCGGGAACATTAACAAGAACTTTCTTTACTTCAAGATTTAATTGTTTATTTATTTCCTTCATACCATCTTTTATGGTATTAATAGCTAGATTAGGATCAACAATTAACCCTTTTCTAATACCTTTTGATTTAATTGAAGTATCTGCTAAAACATTTATATTATTATTAAAATATTCCCCAGTAATAATTTTAACGGTATCAGAACCAATATCAATACTAGTATATATTTTTCTCATAGCATCAACTCTTTCTAATTTAATACAAAATTATTATACTATATTTTTTAAAAAAAGAAAAGTATCAATAAAAAAGAAAACTTTATGTTTTCTAATTATTTATAGTATCTTTGATTATTGATTAGGAATAGACTCTTTATCCTTTGTTTTTTTCCCAATTTTATCGTTAGAACCCTTTTTGTCCTCTTTAATTAAAGTAGAAAATACCTTTCTACTATTATTAATAGGTTTATCTATTTTATTTTGAAATGTCTTTGGTAATTCCTTTTTCATTTTTTCACCTCTATAACATTATATGAATTTTCATTAATTATTATTATATTTTTGTGGTAGAATAATATTAGAAATCTGGTGATAAGGTGAAAAACATATCAAAATTAAAGGTTGAAAAGAGTATTCTTTTACCTATTATATTATTTGCCATAATTAGTATTATTTCCATATATTCAACTAAAAGTATTTTATCTGGTGATTATGAATTACTTTGGATAAAACAAATTATTTGGTATTTGATTGGATTTCTTATGGCCTATGTCATGATGTTTTTTGGCAATAAATTCCTCTATAATAATGCTTATCTTTTCTATTTAGTTGGGATTATTCTATTAGTATTGGTCTTATTTTTAGGAGTAGATATCAATAATGCCCGATGTTGGTTTAAAATACCTTTTATTGGTAATTTACAACCATCAGAGTTTATGAAAGTATTTTTAATTATTATATTAGCTAAATTAATAAATGATTTTAATATGGAACATGGTAATCCCAGTAATTTAGATGAATTTAAATTTATATTAAAAATTATGGTAATTGTTTTTATTCCTTCTCTGCTTACTTTTATTGAGCCTGACACAGGAGCCGTGATTATTTATTTAATTATTACTTTAGTAATGCTATTTATCGGGGGATTTCGGAAAAAATGGTTTTTAATTACCCTTATATCTTTATTATTATTAGGAGGTATCTTCATTTGTATATATTTATTTAATAAAGATATGTTTGTTAATTTATTTGGAACTAGTTTTTTTTACCGAATGGATCGTATTTTTAATTGGACTTCTAGCAGTGGTCTTCAGCTAACTAATTCTTTATCGGCGATTGGTTCAGCTGGTTTATTTGGACATGGATTTAATAATGTCCCTATTTATTTCCCTGAAATGCAAACCGATTTTATCTTCACGGTGTTTGCTTCTTGTTTTGGACTAATTGGTTGTTTTTTATTTATTGGTTTAATTATTTATTTTGATGTCAATTTAATAATTAGTGTTAATAAAACCACCACGATAACTGATAAATATGTCATCGGAGGTATCTTAGCTATGCTAATATTCGCTCAAATTCAAAATATTGGGATGACAATTGGTTTATTACCTATCATGGGTATTACTCTTCCCTTTATTAGTTATGGAGGATCTTCATTGTTATCTTATATGTTACTTGTAGGTATTATCTTTAATGTCTCTAATGAGAGTTTAAGATTTACTAACAAATAATATTATGTTATACTGAGGATGGTGAAAATATGTTATTTAGAAAAGCAATTTTATTAGTTCATGGTTTTGCGGGAGGTATTACTGATTATCATAATCTTAGTAATGATTTGGAATTATATCCCGATTTTGATATTTTTTCTTTTACTCTGCCAGGACATGATAAACTATTTATTAATGATGTCACTAGGGAGGACTGGATAAAAGAAGCAGAAAAGCAAATTGAAATTTTAATTAATAATGGTTATAGGAGAATCTATGTTATTGGCCATTCAATGGGAGGAGTTATTGCCTGTCATTTAGCCAAAAAATATAAACAAATAAAGAGATTGATTCTGATTGCCCCGGCTTTTCGTTATTTTAAATTTAAGGATGATAAATTTGATTTACTAAGTAGCATTAAAAATGCTCCCAAAATATTTAAACATTATAAACCCGAAATAGTAATTTCTAGATTATTTAAAGTACCAATAGCTACGATTTTAGAATTTATGGATTTAGTAACGGAGCATAATGATGACCCAAAAGATATAAATTGTCCTACTTTAATTATCCAAGGGAATGATGATATGATTGTATCTTTAGATAGTTCTAGATATGTTCATGAGTTATTGTCTTCAAAAACAAATATTTTAATCGAAATGAATTATGTTTCCCATGATGCCTTTAATTCTAAAAGGTATCCTGAAATATTAAAGATAATTGCTAAGTTTTTAAGATATAAACCTAAAAAAAAGAAAGAAATCAAACAAATATGATTTCTTTTTATTTAAAGTTTAACATTAACCATTCTGGTTTTATTAATAGAAGAATACCCATAAGTACTAATATAATACCTCCGATTAATTTAGATATTTTCCCGTATTTAGTTGAAAATCCCTTAATATGTAATGTAGTCATAGCAATAAAGAAGACAATTAAGTCATCAATTAAGAAGAATAATATATATAAGAAAATATAAATACTCTGTTCAAAAATAGTTAAGTTATTTAACGATAATATTTCAGCAAAAATTATTGGTAAACCCGCAGAACAGGCTAATTCAATAATATTTACCGATATAGCTAGAGTAATAATTCCTAATATTGCTAAAATAAAACTTTTTTCATTAGTTAAGGCTTTTATTTTAGTAAATATTTTTTTTCTTTTATTATCATTAACAATATCACAACCATTATCTTTTCGATGCTTAAGATAACTTCTTAAATTGATGATTCCTCCCGCTAAAGCAATAAGAGATATGGTTATTCTAACGGGTTTAATAGCCACTAGTAAATTAGCTACATTTAACCAGGCAATCATAAACAATAGATAAATTAAAGCCGAAGTAACTAGAAAAGTTGTTCCTAAAGTCCACATTCTTTTTTTATCTTTCATGCCAATTAACATACTAATTAAGAATAATAAAACCCACATAGCACAAGGATTAAAACCATCAATTAACCCAATAACAATAGATATTACAGGTAATGTTAAATTCTTGGTTTCTATTTTTCCAAACAAAGGTAAATTAAAGGTATAATTACCATATTCATTTATATATTTATCAACTGTGATTTGATCTTTTAAAACTGGATAAGTTGGTAATTCTAAATTTAAATATTCCCCAATTATATCTTTATATCCATAGTTAGAATAATATTCAATTGCCCCTTTAAATTTTTCTTTGCTATATTCTATACTATAACCAGAAAATGTTTTACTTCCAATAATAGTAAAAGGGACACCAGTAACATTAATATCTAATCTATTTACTACTTCCTTAAAGATATTACTATTATTATCGGTATTTATTTCATAACGATAAATTTTAATATTATCATAGTCTATTTCTAATTCCTCTAATAATTCTTCCTCAGCTTGACAATGGGGACAACTATTTGAATGAAAGAAATAAATATTTACTAAATTTGTTTCTTCTGCCTTTATCTTAGGAATAAGAAGAAAGAAAAGAATAAATATAATTAAAATCTTTTTCATGGCTTCCTGCTTTCTAATTCTTCGATTAATTCAATAATTTTCTTTTCAGATACTTCCCCGACTAATCTAGTTAATTCTTTTCCTTCAGCATCTATAAAAATACTAACGGGAAGTGTTTTTCCAAGCTCATATTTTTTTATAATATCGGAATCGATATCATAATCATAATCGATTATTTCTAAATTATAATTTTTAGCTATTTTTTGAAAGCGCATATTCATAAATAAACAAGCCGGACACCAAATAGCACCAATTTTTATTACTTTCATAAATCAATCAACTTCCTATAACACTTAGCAAAAACTTCTAAAAATTTAGTTATTTCTTCTTCTTTTGTTAAATAAGATAAACTTATTCTTAAAGATGATGATGCTAATTCTCTATCATTAGTTAAAGTATAAACAGGATTAGATAAACTATCACTACTAGAACAAGCACTTTTAGTAGAAATATATATATCTTCTTCCTCTAAAGCATGAATAAATGTTTCAGGTTTAATTTTCCTTAAACTAAAATTAATTATATGGGGTAAAGAATTACTAGTACTATTTAGATGAACATTCTCATATTTACCTAAATTATCAATAATTATTTTATTTAATTTAGTAACATATTTATAATTATTATCAATCTCTGAAATAATTAGCTCTAAAGCTTTCATTAAGGATACAATTAAGGGTAAAGGAGGTGTTCCACTTCTAAAAGGTGTGGTAGATTTTCCTCCATGAATTAAAGGTTCAATTGTAATATTTTCTTTTTTAATTAATAAGCCTATTCCTTTTAATCCATAAAACTTATGGGCTGATAAACTAGCTAAATCAATCTTTGAGAAATCAAGATTAATTTTTCCTATTGCTTGAGTACAATCAACATGAAAAAAACATTTTGGATATTTATGGACAATATCCGCAATCTCTTGAATTGGTTGGACTAATCCAATTTCACTATCAACAGCACTAATAGTAACTAAAATAGTATCCTCTCTCATTAAACTCTGTAAATGATTTAGATCTACTAATCCATCAGCCTTAATATTTACAAAATCGATATCGTAACCCTCTTTAATTAAATAATTTAATGGGGAAATAATACTACTATGTTCTAAAAGGGTTGTAATAATGTGTTTCCCCCTATTTTTATATTTTGAACATATACCTTTAATGGCTAAATTATTTGACTCACTAGATCCAGAAGTAAAAATTATTTCTTTTTCTTTAATACCTAAGAGATTAGCAATTTTCTTGGTTGCATACTCTTCTAAGTCCTTAGATTTAACTCCCAAAGAATGTAATGAATTACTATTACCAGGGTACTCTAAGCATACTCTATTAAATGTATCTAATACTTCCCTATTTACCGGAGTAGTTGCAGAATAATCTAAATAAATCATGTAAATCACCTTCTTTTCTATTTTATCATAAGATAAAAAAAAGAGCAATTTAAAACTCTCTTGTTATTTTGAAATATCTAGTTTGTTTAGTCTAAATAAAGAAACTTTAAAACCCTGATATTCAGCACTTATTGTTCCTAAGACCTCAAAATTAGATATTATCTTACTATAATAAGAATAGATAAGTAGGATTGTTCCAATTTCTATTTCTCCCAGAAAAACTAAATAAGTCCCATAGATAATTAAACCATATCTGGCTACTTCAAAAATCCCCAGAACAGTATAAATAATAGAGTTAGCTAAAACATTAAACTTATAATGACTTCTTAAATAATTAACACTACTTTCATATAATTTATGATGCCTTTTGGTAAAATTTCTTTTTTTATAAAAAACACAATTATATAATTCATGAGCTTGTATCGTCTTTTTATCTAAATTAGTTTTACGAGCAATATTTTCTTTTTTAATTCCCTTGCTATATAAAACAAAGACCATAATCATTAAAATAGAAATAATAAAGGTAATAAGGAAAATTATAAAATCTAAAGATAGAAAATAAATATAAATAATAACAAATTCAAATACCTGGATAACCCTAGTAATAGAATTACCTAAAAAAGTACAAAGAACATCAATATCACTATTTAGAATGTTAGTATACTCTCCCAAAGTGAGATTAGTAATACTATCTTTGCTGCCTCCTATCGCAATATTGGTATATTCTAGATAAAGTTTGTTGTATAATTTAAACCAGGTTTTTTGATTAAGATAAGACCAGAAATAATATAAAATAGATAATATTAAAGTAATAACCAATAAAAAATAGGTTTTATTAAACTCCCCATTTGATACTTCATTAATGGCTTTACTCCAAAAAATAGGAATAATTAATAACAATCCTTGAATAAATAAAGAAGTAATAATTTTATATATTACTTCCTTATTAGATTTCTTTATTACTTCCCAAATATATTTCATTTATTCACCTATCTTAAATCAACATAATCCCCTGTTCTTATATTTAATTTTAATGCTTCATCTTTGTTTATTTGGAATTCTAAAACATAATTATTATCTATTTTAATATGAACATTATCAATAACTAAATCATTAAAGTTAACACTCACAATATCACCATTTTTAAATCCATAGGTATTACTATTATTAATATGGATATGACGATTAGGGATTATACAACAATTCTTCTTATATATCTCATTATTAGGTCCTACAATAGTTATACTTTCAGAGTTTTCCAAATCACCAGAATCACGATAAGGGGGATTTATTCCCAAAACTTCTTTATCAGATCCTAAAATCTCTACTTGGGTATAACTTCTAATAGGTCCAACAATTCTAACATGCTCTTTGATACCTTTATTAGTTTTTAAAGTTACTGTTTCCTCACAGGCAAATTCTCCAGTTTGAGCCAAATCATTTCTTTTAGTTAGTTCATAACCTTCCCCAAATAAGATATTTAAATCCTCTTTCGATAAATGAAGATGACGATTAGTAACTCCTACTATTATTTTCATATAACCACTCTTTCTAAATTTAGTATAACATATTTTAATAAAATAATCATATATTTTTTATGAAAGGATGTGAATTATGAATAATGGTTATTACGGAACCCCTATCTTCCCTAGTCAAAATAATATGCCCCCACAATCAGCCATTCCAAACCAACAAAGTGTCCCTAGTTTTGAACAAACCCAATCAAAATTTAATCCTCCTATTGAACAATCATATATTGAAAACATTTTAAGATTTAATCGTGGAAAAATGGCTAAATTTTATATCACGGTTCCCGGTAGTGAGGAATGGAAGGATAAAATATTTACCGGTATTATTGAACAAGCAGGACGAGATCATATAATCGTTTCAAATCCTACCAATGGAGAATGGTATTTGATATTAATGATTTATTTAAATTATGTAACATTTGAGGAGCCAATAAATTACAATAAAGAATTTACTCCAGTTAACTAGACAATGAACTATTTTTTTGCTATAATATTCTAGGAAGTGAATAGGAATGGATATACTAATCATAATAATAGTTTTAATAGTTATCTTTATTTGCTTATTTGTAGCGATATATTCTAACATTTATAATCAATTTCAAGATAGTATAATCAGAATTAATGAAGTTGAAGCTACTATTGATATTAACTTAAGAAACAAATATGATTTATTAAATCGTAGTGTTGCCTTAATTAAAGGGAATATTGATATTGAAAAAGAAATATTTGAGGAGATTGTTAAGTTAAGATCAAGAAAGATAAGTAATTTTGAATTAGATCGTATTCTAGTCTTAGCAAATAATGAATTTATTGCCTTAAAAGAAGAATATAAGGAACTAAATAAAAGTGAGGAAATAAAAAAAATATCCGACTCTATTATAGAAATCGATGATAGTTTAGTATCATTAAGAGAATATTATAATTATAATATAACTAAATATAATAAAATGACAAAAATATTCCCCACGAATATCGTAGCAACGATATGTAAATATAAAGAAAGACTTTTTTATGATAAAAAAGATATGTCTGATGAAGACTATAATGACTTTAAACTCTAATACTTAGAGTTTTTTATTTTACTCTCCAATCTACCTCTTTTATATTATGTTCTTTTAAGAAAGTATTTGTTTTAGAAAATGGTTTACTACCAAAAAATCCATAATGGGCTGAAAATGGTGATGGATGAGGAGATTCAATAATTAAATGATTAGGATTAGTAATTAATGTTTTTTTACTACGAGCAAAGTTACCCCATAAAATAAAAACAATCGGTTTATCATTTTTATTTAATTTCTGAATAACTGCATCAGTAAAAGTTTCCCATCCTATATTTTTATGGGAAGCAGGCTTGTCCTTTTCAACAGTTAGAACAGCATTAAGAAGTAAGACCCCTTCTTTAGCCCATATTTCTAAATTACCAGTTTTTGCTATATTAATTCCTAAATCACTATTTAATTCCTTATAGATATTTACTAAAGAAGGTGGTAATTTAATTCCTTCTGAAACAGAAAAAGCTAAACCATTAGCTTCTCCAACTCCATGATAAGGATCTTGTCCTAAAATAACCACTTTAACATCATTATAATCGGTTAAGGATAAAGCTTTTAGTATCTGTGCTTTCGGAGGGAAAACAGTCTTCTCTTTATATGTCTTGTTAATAACCGAAACTAAATTATGAAAATACTCTTTTTTATATTCACTTTCTAAAATTTTATCCCAATTATTACCTACCATAGCCATTAACTTATCTCCTCATTAAGAACTGGACAGGATGAATTACCTGCATTATTACATGTTACATCTGTAACGTCACTAGATATCTGATATGTAACTTTTGTTGTAGTAGGTGCAACTACCTTAGTTATTTTAATGCAGCACTTACTAATATCGACTTTTGTTTTGGGATTTAGAATGGTTTTACCAATCCCAGTATCTTTGTTAGTACCCGCTAAATAACCATAATTGATTAAAATACTTAGGGGTATTTCTACAGAATTACTAGTAATTGAACAAGTAATGTCTCCATATTCACATTCTTCATAGTATTGCTTTGAGGCTGTTAAGATATTACTAACCACCACCTCATATGCTCTTTCTTTGCCTAAAGTTAATTCATTCATAACTTTAGGAACAACAATCACCGTTATTATAGATAATAAGACAACAACTGCGATTAGTTCAATTAAAGTAAATCCTTTTTTATTTAATTTCATTTATTTATCACTCCTTAAAAATATCTTTCTATTCTACTATAATTATAAATGAAAAATAGTTTATTTTCAACTATTTTTTATTTTCCACTAAAATTATGTCATCACCAATTTTAATTATTTGTTCCCATAATATTTCAGATTCCTCTTTTAATCCAAACCTTCTACTGCCTTTTCGTTCCTCTAAAATTAAACTTTTTATCTTCCCATCAGGATTAACAACCACGTCAACAATTACTCCTATTCTCTTACCACTAGAAACATTAACTATTTCCTTGGTTTGTAATTCTGATAAATGCATAAGCTCACCTAATAAAGTATATTATTTAATCCTTTTTTTTATGTTATTAATTGCCGTTTTCTCAATCCTTGATATTTGGGCTTGACTGATTCCTAATTCCTCTGCTATTTCCATTTGAGTTTTACCAATAATAAATCGTTCATCTAATATTTTTCTTTCCCTGGGTTTTAAACTATTGAGTGCTTTATCTAAAGAAATTCGAATATCAAGTCCATATTCAGCTTCTTTGTCAGATAATTGATCATATAAATAGATAGTATCCCCCCCATCATTATATATAGGTTCATACATACTAACTGGTTCTCTTAGGGATTCTAAAGCATTAACAACTTCATATTCGGTTACCCCTAGTAAGGAGGCAACTTCCTTATTTGAAGGTTCTTTACCATCATGAGTCATTAATTTCTCTTTTAGTTTAAGTGTTTTATAGGCAATATCCTTAATACTTCTAGATATTCGAATAGCATTATTATCTCTTAAGTATCTCTTTATTTCTCCTAAAATCATGGGACAAGCATAAGTAGATAATCTTACATCAAAAGATAAATCAAAATTATCAATAGCCTTTACTAACCCTAAACATCCTACCTGAAATAGGTCATCTAAATTATCAACCTTATTACTAAATTTCCTTAAAATAGCTAAGACTAATTTTAAATTACCTTGGATTAATTCATCACGAGCAAAAGGATCTCCTGATTTCATTTTCTTAAATAAAACTAGCATTTCTTCATTAGATAATACTTTTATATCTGAAGTATTAACATTAGTAATCTCTACTTTATGTTTAGCCATAAAAAAACTCCTTTCATATCTATTTTGATATAAAGAAGCCTATTTTATTCATACTTATTTTTTTATTGATTCTGCGATTCTATTAATATTATCAATATCTAACTCTATATTATTAGAATTAAACATATCTTTTAGAATTATTTTCTTAGTCTTAAGTTCATTATCTCCTAAAACAATAACATAAGGAATATTACCTTTATTAGCATAATCCAAAGCTTTATTTAATTTACGATAACGCATTTCAACATCAACTTTAATATTCTTTGCTCTTAATTTATTAGCTAAGATTAAAGATTCTACCTCAGTATTCATTGGAATAATATATAAATCTACTAATGACTTATTCATATTAATTCTTTTACTTAAATATTCATAAATAACATTTAAACCAAAACTAATTCCAATTGCCGGATATTCATTACCATCATTAATAAAATTAGTAATCATCTTGTCGTAGCGGCCTCCCCCTCCAATACTAGAAGTAATGGTATTGTCTTTAACATATACCTCCATAACTGTTCCGGTATAATAAGATTGACCACGAGCTAGAGATAAAGTAAACTTAACCTTATCTTGATAATTTAATTTATTTAAATATTTATTTAGATCTTCAATTTCCTCTAAGCCTTCTTTTAAAGTAGCATTATTAGTATCTTTAACTTTTTCCTTTAAATCTATAAAACTCAAACTAAAATAATTTAATATTTCATCTAATTTATCTTTCTTTATATTAACTTTTTCAAACTCTTTTACTATTTCTTCAGGCGATAGTTTTTCTAATTTATCAATAATTATTATTATATCATTAATATTGTCCGTAAATCCTAATTCCCCTAATAAACCAATTAATAATTTACGATTGTTGTACTTAATAATTACATCAATATCCAACTTATTAAAGGCCATAATAAATAAGGATATTAATTCAGCTTCAATTGACATATTACTAATACCCACAGTATCAACATCACATTGGATAAATTCTCTGTTTCTTCCTACTTTTACTGGTCCATCACGAAAAGCTTTTCCAATTTCATATCTTTTAAAAGGAAAAATTAAACCTTTATTTATAGCAATATACTTAGCAAAGGGAACCGTTAAATCATATCTTAATCCTAATTGTCTTTCTCCCTGATCAGTTAATTTATATACTTCCTTTAATATCTCATCATTTTCTTTATATTTTAAAGCAAGTAAATCATAATAACAAATAATCGGAGTTTCTAAAGGTTGATAACCAAAAGATTCAAATGTTTCTTTTAAAGTATCTGAAATATAATTACGAAGTCTTTGTTCCTTTGGAGAATAATCTAGAGTTCCTTTTAAATTCATAAGTTCCATACTAATCACATCCTAAATATTATTATACAATAAATAAAAGAAAAAAACAAAAGTTTTTATTAAATGTTTCCTTTAACTTTTGTTTTAGAATTTGCAATCATTTCCTTTATCTGTACATATTTATCTATTATTTGTTCTAAAGAAGTAATTGATAGATATTTTGAAGGTTTGTTAGAATCAGAATACTTTACTGGTATTCCCCCAGATTCATGCCATAATACAAGATTATCCACAAAATCATCTATTAAAACAGCATTTTCTGGATTAACAAAATTACATTTAGCAGTTGTTTTAGGAACCACCACAACATTAATATCAGGTAATTTATCTTTCGTAAATAATATTTTATCTTCACCTTCTTGTTTTGAATTAACATGAGTCAATATTTCAACATCAAATAAATCACTAGCTATTATTTTCTTTATATTCATAAAGGCATTATTTAATTCTTTAGTCGTAATAAGTAAATTATACCAGTCTAAATTCTTATAAAATTTTGTTATTAGTTCATCATTTTTAGGATCATAATCCAAGAAGGGATCAAATCCATATTGTTCTCTAAATAATTTATAAGTTTGGTTAATAGTATCTAGAATAACACCATCAAAATCAATGTATAGTTTAACTCTTTTCATATCTTCCCCCATAACTTGTCTATTAGCTTCCAAAATATTCTAGGATTGCTTGTTTTCCTTCGTAGGCATTAATTACCTTTCCAGATTCAATTTTTATTAAAGAGATTTCCTTTACTTTAAATTCCTCAATACTATTGGTCATTAAATTACTTTCCTCTTTTATAAAGTTACTATTTAGAGCTTCATTGATATTAACACGATATATTTTAGAATCATATAAATAATTAATAAAATATGTCTCAATATTACTATCTCTTTCTTTAAAATCATAGAAATAAACATAATATTCTGTATCTTCTTGCCTAAAAGTATTTTTAGCTAAAATGATATTTTCTACTTCCTCAATCTCATCAGCATTATCTTTACTAAACCATTTAATATCCTTAGTTACAAATAGTCCAATTACCAGATAGATAATTAAGAAAACTCCTGCAATAATACAAATCGTTTTTAGCAAACGATATACTTCATTATATGGATTATCCTCTACTCTTTTTATTTCCTTTAAACTTTTCCCTTCTTTTATTGCTTGTTTTCTTCTTTGTTCTCTACCCATAATATCACCTAAAATAATTATAACAAAAAAACAAACACTAGTAAAGTGTTTGTTTTAGTAAACTATTATTTTGTGTCAGCAACTGGAATAACACTTATCGATCTAGCAATATCTAATAATTCAGCAGTTGTAATTACATCACTAATAACATAATATTCTATTCCATTACTATACCAATTTATTGAATTATCACTTAAGACCCCGATGGCATCCGCTAATTGTTCTAATTCTCCAAAAGCAGGTACTATGACATGTTCTTCTTCATGGCTAATTGTTTCTTCGATTAACATGAATGGACTATCTCCATCAAAGGTTAGAATTAATCTTTGCCCTTTATCAGTATTAATCGTTTCCTGATTAGTTAGAACAGTATTACTAGGTAAATACATTGGATAAATAATATCCTCAATGGTTGCCGTTTCCTCTGTCTTTTCCGTAGATGTAGTATCAGTGTCTTCTTCTTTAGTTTCTTCAATTATCTGATTTAAATCAAAATAGTCCTTAGTAAATTCTGATTTCAAATCAATTTTTTTAAAGGTCATTTTAATTTGAATATTATTACTCTCATCTAGGATTTGAACTTCTTTTATGTTTATACCTTTATCCATAATAACTAATTGTTTAACTAATTTCTGATTATTAGGATAATTAACCTTTGATGTTAGAGTATAACCACTTTCTGTTTTAGCAAATTCTTTTTCTTCATCATTAGTTAAATCATCTAAGATAGATCCAAGTAAATAAACTTGAGAATTATTATATGGCCAATCACTTTGAAATTTAAAACTTTTATTTAAACTTGGTGTTATAACATAAACTCCATCATCATTTCTTAATATTACTTGTTCATGATTATTTAAAGTATTATTTAGTGTTACTTTATAAAAATCTCCCTTTTTGTATGATACTGTTACATCGTATGTATAAGTATCTTCATTATTAATAATTTCCATTGAGCCTTCTAAATAATAAGAAGATGTTTTTTCGATCTTTCGTGTCAATTCTTTCATTGCGTCTTTTTCATCATATTTACCACATCCCGTTAAAAGAAGACAGCCACAAAAAACAATTCCCATCAAAATTTTTTTCATCTTTCACCCCATTTTTTTCTTTCTGCTAAATTATATGGATTATTTTTTTTAATATGATGAATATTTTAGGAAAAATTGTTAATTATATAAATAGTTAAAGGAGGGATTATGAATAGATTTCTTAAGGTATCATTAGTTTTAAGCATTATTGGATGCATAAATTGGGGGTTAGTAGGACTATTTGATTTCAATTTAGTTGAGTATTTATTCGGAGATGGTACTTTTCTAACCAGATTAGTTTATGTTTTAGTACTCATTTCTGGTATATTAGATTTTGTTATCTTAACCAGAGACTTTGATAAATAAAAAACAGAAAGATCTGTTTTTTTTATTAGAGTTCTATTATTCTTGATTTAACCATTTCATTTGACTTAATCTTATGAATACGAAAATCATAATTAGTAATAACTCCCCCATCATCCCTTAAACTTCTAGTAAGTAAATCAGTTTCTTCCGTAAAAATCATCGTTCTTAATACCTTATTATTATATGCAGTTAGACTATTAATAATACGGTTAACGATGGGATTAGATATATTTTGTAAATTAGTAAAACATATTGTTAGTTCGCTATTTGTATCTCTCGTTAATTCAGGTAATTCTGAATTTAATTCAAAGTTTAATTCTTTAAAATTATTATATTCTTTAGGAATTAATCCATCCATCATTAAAAAATTATTAAAATATGCTAATCTATTAATAATATTTTTAAAATTATATCTTTCTTTTAATTTAGGATTCTCCATGATTGACTTAATAATTTTACCCATGATGAATTCCTCTGCCACATATGATTTTAGATAGTATTTTTGTAAATCTCTATTTTTTCTTTCTTTTTTTACCTCTCTATAAACCCTATCCATTTTATCCTTTATTCTTCTTTCTTCTATTAATAATGGAACAACCGAATCTGGATTATCATGAATTAATAATCCAGTTTTAATTAATGCTTTCTCCAACTTATCTAATTCTTGTTCAACTAAACAATTTTTTTCAAAAACAAATTCTTGTTCAGTTACCTTAATCATTCCATCTATTTTTTCTAATTCATCTAAATCAATATCAATTAAGATATATCCTTTATCCTTAATCATCGAATTACTAAAATAATCTACTATTCTTTTCATTTGTTTAGTAGAAACTCTAGTAAATAGATGATTATCAGTTCTATTTTCTTTTTCTACTAAATCAAAAACATCTGCTTCTTCTACTTCATATTTGTACATAAAAAACCTCCCATATCTATTTCTAGTATAAATTATAAAAATAAAAAAGCAACTATTTACTTTTTCTAATCTGCTTCTTTAAGGTGTATTCACTATACTCTTTTTCCATACATACACTACACGGTCTATAACCCGCTGCTAATGCGGTTTTTTCATCTTTAAAAAATACCCTATATTGGACATATTGCCCTTTAGCAATATATCTTAAAGCTGATGAGCAATCCAATTTACCATAAATTTTTAATTTTCTATGTCCCCCTAAAGTTCCTTTTTCTTTACTTAAATATTCTTGACCATTTTTATCAATAAGTTTATACAATCTTTCACCTTTATCAGTTTCTACTCTAATCACCTCTTAATAATTTATATTAAATTGAATATACAACTAAACTTTTCTATGGTGCTGAAAAGAGGAATTGAACCCCCAACCTACTGATTACGATTCAGTTGCTCTACCAATTGAGCTATTTCAGCATGGTGACCTGTATGGGGCTTGAACCCATGAATATTGCCTTGAGAGGGCAACGTGTTAACCACTTCACCAACAGGCCAGAAGGATACTATAAAGTATCTATTCTTTGTTTTATCTTATCTTTACCTAATAATTTTAATATTTCATATAAATCTGGAGTCATTGTTTTAGAAGT
>CAYWKX010000019.1:0-10047 GCA_964459185.1 uncultured Muribaculaceae bacterium
TATCTATATTATTGGCTTTGATACTGTTATTTTCTTCTTTTAAATCTAGTTCTTTATTACTATAGGTTAAGATATTCTTTACTTCGGTAGTACTTCTTGTTTTATTATTTTTTATGTATTTCTCTAAAAGGGTATTGTTAGTAAATAAAGTATGTTCATAAGCTCTGTTTAAACTAGAATCTCTAATTCCATAAGCTCCATCTACATCAATATCATCAATAATATCATTATTAATGGCTAATAGGGCATCCTTTGCTCCACCAGCATGGACATAAATGGCATCATTTTCTTTGACATAGTCTAAATATTGAGTTCTAGCACTTCTGATTGATCCAACTTTTGGGATATCAACATCTTTGAATAAAGCCATCATACGTGTAATTCCATATTCTACCATTAATTCATAAACGACATAAGCATTTTGTAATCCAGCTTGTGGTAAGGAATTACTATGACAATTTATCATAATAGCATATGGTCTAGTTTTACTATTGGGATCTACAATGTAAGTTATTTCTTCTTCTAGTTCTTCGTTATCATTGTTAACGATATTTTCAGGGGGTTCCTTATCTTTAATTAGATACTTATAAACAAAATAACCAGAGCCTCCTAAAACGATAATGATTGTTAATATTATTAATACTTTTTTCATCTTAGCCTCCGATTATATTTTAACATAATTAGACATAAATAACTAGTTCTTTTTATAAATTTTGATTATTAAAAAGACAAAAACTATTTTAAATTGTCGAATTGTGTGATAGAATATATAATGAACATAAAGAGGTGATATACTTGGATAATGTTTTATTGATGGCGGTAACGACCTTCGTAGTATCGCTTATTTTAATTGTTATTACCTTTATTATTGTTAAAAAGGGACAAAATAGTAAATATAAAAAACAAGTAGATAGTTTGGATTTAGAAAAGAATCAGTTAATTGGGGTACCAATTTTATCAGAAATGTCTAAGGTTAAGGATTTGGTTAAAACCGATAATTTAAAAGATAAATTGGATAATTGGGATAATACTTTTAAATTAATTAAAAATGAAAAGGTTCCCATATTAGATGATATGATTTCAGAAGCTGATTATTTAATTGATCGAAAAGATTATAAATCAGCGGTTAGAAAAATTGCTAGTATTGAAATGGAAATGACTAATTTAAAAAAGAAATCAGATGCTTTACTTGAGGAAATTAAAGTTATTACTAACTCTGAAGAAAGAAATAGATCATTAATTACTAAATTAAAGATTGTTTATAGGGAATTAGAAAATAAATTTGAAAGAACGAGAAAAGATTATGGAGAAGTAGATAGTTACATTGAAAAAAACTTTAAATTAATTGATAATAAATTTAAATTATTTGAAAATTATATGGATAATAATGATTATGTATCGGTTGAAAAAACTATTATAGTTTTAGAGGAATTAATTAATAAAGTTAAAGAAGTATTAGAGAAGGCCCCATCGATTGTGTTAATGGCAACAATGTTAATACCCACGAAAATAGAAGAAACAATGGTCTTATATTCGAGAATGATTAGAGATGGATATCCTTTGGATTATTTAAATATTGAATATAATCTTGAAGAAATAAAAGGAAAAACTCGTGCCATTATGAATAATTTGAAGAAGTTTGATTTAGGGGATTCAATTGTTGAACTCAAAACTATTTTAGAATATTTTAATTCTATCTTTAATGATTTTGAAAAAGAAAAAGAATGTAAAGATATTTTTAAAGAAAATATGAAAGCTTTTAAGCATAAATTAGAAAAGACTAATAAAGTAGTATATGATATATATGTTCAAATAGATGATATTAAATATAATTATAATTTAAATGATGAAGAAATTAATAAATTTAGTTTATTAAATAAAACTTTAGAGAAAATAAATAAAGATTATAAAAATTTATCTGAACAAGGAAAGGGAAGAGCTTTTGCTTATTCAAAGTTAGTGGAGGAGTTAGAGGGTTTAAATATTAGATTAAGTAGATTACAAGATGATTTAGATTATCAATTACATTCAATTACGAGTATGAAAGATGATGAGACTAGAGCTAAAGAAGAACTTGATAATATTCAAAACTTCTTAAAACAAGCTAAATATAAATTAAAAGAATACAAGATACCAATTATACCAAGTAAGTATTATATTGAGGTAAAAGAAGCTCAGGATGCGATTAAGGAAATAATAAAAGAATTAGATAAAAAACCAATTGTTATAAAAATATTAAATATTAGAGTAGATACAGCGAGAGATTTAGTTTTTAAAATATATAATAAAACTAACGATATGTTGAAATTAGCAAAGATGTGTGAGAATATTATTGTATATGGAAACCGTTATCGTAGTGTGAATGAGGATATTGATAAAGCTTTAATTAAAGCAACTGAATTATTTTATAAGGGACAATACCAACAATCTTTTGATACTTCTTATAATGCTCTTAGTTTATTAGAAAGTAATGTTTTAGAAAAAATAAATTTTGATAAGGAAAACTAATTGCATTTTATGAGGGAATATGATATTATTTATTTAGAATAAAAAGGAGGAAAAAATGAGTTTTGTAAATTTTTTAATGGAAAATTATACGTGGATATTGATTATATTAGCGGTTGTTATTATAACCGTGATTGGTTATTTAGCAGATAAGCGAAATAAAAGAAGGAAAAAAGATAATAAAGTGGGAGAGGCTAAAGAGGAAATGGAACCAGTTGGAGTAGTTGCTCAACCATTAACAGAGCAAGCCACAATCCCAAAACCTAGTATAGAACAGGTTTCACAAATGGGAAAAGAAATAAGTGTTCCAAAGCCAGTAATGGCAGAGGAAATAAAAAAAGTACCTGTTGTTTTAGGACCCGAAGTTACAGGATCAACTGTTCAACCTGCGTATCATCCTTTATCGAATCAAAAACCACAATTTGAACAAACAAATATGGAGACCCCTAGTGTTAGTCCAGTTTCTACTACTATAGATAATAATGTAGCAAATCAAACTCCACCTATGTGGATGCCTGATAATCCTGGGGCTTCAGCACCTGTAGTTAATAATAATGTAGTAGAACCAACTCCAACGATAACTATGCCAAGTGAACCTTTTGAGGAGACACTTTTGGTTAATAATAATATGGCGGATCAACCAATTATTATGCCAAATACAAATAATATGAATATAGAATCTACTTCTACTTTGGGAGTAAATCAAAATGTTGGACAACCAACCACAATTACTCCAATGGATGCCAAACCTGTAGTTACTGAGCCGATAAAGCCAAGTGTAGCACCTACAATTAATGAAATACAAGCTAATGATCCTTTGATGGGTGCAAGTATTGTTATGGGGGATCGTACAATAGGGCCAGAAGTTACGGTACAACAAGCTAATGAAACAATGACTACACAAGGGCCTCCTAGTCAGACAGCGGAAAAAATAATTGATGATGAAATGTGGAAGTTATAGATTTAGGTTAGCCTAAATCTTTTTAGGTATTGCAAAATATAAGAAAATGAGATATAATATTATTCCCAAAAAAGGAGGATTTATATGAACGATAATGAAATAATGAAAAAATTCGAAGAAAACTTTATGAATAAAGAAAGAGAACCAGTTCAGCCTTATCGAGCAACTAGGAATTTAAATACTGAAATCGATAATCCTAGTATAAATGTAAATAATAATTTGAATGTTAATATTGTTTCAGAAGGTAACATTGATAATACAATGACTACTAATAAGATAGATGTTCCTGATCAACCAAATTTGGTGACACCAAACCCTCTCTTTGAAAAACAAGATGAGGAAAAACCAACTTTAGTTACTGGACTAGTAATTAATCAACCGACTGGACAAACACCAATTGTTAATCCAGAGGTAAAAGTAGGTGCTATGGGAAGATCTCCTGAACCTACAACTGTTCAAAATGAACAATTTAATTATGCGTCTACTTACATGAGTACTATGAATATGACAGGTAATAAAAAAAGAAAAACTACTATTGTAGTTTCTCAAGAGATAAAAATGGCTTTTCTTTTAGGATTAGTTATATTGGTATTCATTTTAGTTATACCAACGATATCAGATTTTATTAGAGAATTAAAATTATCTTTGCAGTGATAGAGAAATAATTAAATCATAATTATCATCTTTTGCCATAATATTTTTATGTATTTGATGACATTTTAGACACTTATAAATAATTTTGTAAGTGTTTTTATATTTTTCAATTCCAATAGGTTCCATTAGACCTAAACAAGTATTTTGTCGATCGCCTGGTAAGATGTCTACATGTTTAGAATATAAACATAAAGGACAATGATCTCTAGCGGTATAATTTAATGTTGGAACTTTTTGCTTACAATTTTCACAAATAAATTTTTCATCAATCATATTAAATCTCTTCATTCTTTCACCTATCAAAAATATAACATAAAAAAAATTAAAAGTAAAATATTTATTTATTGATTAATTTATGATATTATTATATTAGGTGATGTAATGAATAATAAAGGATTTACTATGATTGAGATTTTAGGGGTTGTAGTTATACTTTCTATAATTGTAATTGTAGGTATGAAGGTAGTTAATGGTACACTTGCTTTAGGAGAGGAACAAGCCTATGACTTAATGAAAAAAAATATTATTTCAAGTGCTAATACATATATTCTAGAGTGTTCTAGTAATATTATTGATTGTGAAGGTGAATATAATTGGAATGATAATGAAATAAATACAATAAAAATTTCGGTTAATAATTTAATAAAACATGGCTATTTTTCTTATGATAGTATGGTTAATCCTATGACCGGAAAGAATATCAGTGATTGTCTAATAGTTAAGGCCAAAAAAAATAAATATGAAGTAATAACAATTACTTTAGATGAAAGTAATTGTTAAAAAAAACTGCTTTTGGCAGTTTTTTAGTAATAAATTGGGTAACCTGGGTAAACCGGATAACCTGGATATATTGGATAAGGTCGTGGATAAAAACGGGGAGTTAGTAAACTACCAGTTAGGCTTCCGAGTAAAAATGGACCAAAGAATCCCCCACCTATAAATCTATTTCCAAATCCTGGACCCAATGGACGCATAAATCTATTTATATACATAATTGTCCTCCTTCATATTATTATTATATAGTTGTTTTAAGGATAGTGATACTCTTAGAAGAACTTTTTTAATAAAAAAGATATTAAACTATTTTATTTTCACTTTTTTTTTGGTATAATTATTAAAAGTAGGTGTTTTTTATGAGAAAAATACTAATTGTATTGTTTTCATTAACAATATTAACAGGATGCATGAAAATAGAGGAAAACTCTGATAATATAAATATGATTTTAGATGAAACTTTAAATAATAGTAATATCTTTGTTAATCGTGCTTCAACGGGATATGAGTATTATTTACCCACTGGGGTTAGTTTAGTTCAAGATAATGATTATAATCAAATATATTATGCTTATAATACTAATATTTATCTATATGTTGATATAATTAGTTATTACTATCAAAATCATTTGAATCATAACGATAAGGATTATAATTATTATTATACTGACTTTAATTATAATAATAAAAATGGATATTTATTAATAAATTATGAAAATAATAAATATTTTGTGAAAATTGTTTATTATTATGCTAAAATAGAGTTATACACTAGTAAGGAGAATTTAAATAAGGTAATTGCTATTAGTTCTATTATTTTAAAAAGTATAAATTATAATGATAAAATAATTGAAAATATAATTGATAATAATAATATTATTCATAGTAACATGACAACATATAGTGAAATAAATTATGAATTAGATAAACCAAAAGATACAAAAAATACATTTAATCAATATTTAGAAGAATACATCCAAGAAGAGACCGTTACTGAAGAGCTTCCAGAAGAATAATTTGAAAGAAAGGTGTTATGATGAAGTTGTTTGAGAAGATAAGGGATTTATTTACAGATGAGGAAGAGGTAGTAGAAACTAGAGAAGTAGAGATAGAGGAAACTAAGGAACATAAACTTCCTACTTTTATGCGTAATAAAATAGAAAAAGAAGAAAAAGAGGAAGAAAAGAAGAATGAAGAGAATACTATTAAACCTGTAGCGGAAAAAGAAGAAGTTTTTAGTGATAGGGAACTAATAAAAACTAATAGTAAGTTTTCTTTCCCAATTGCTTTTGATGAAAATGATTTTTTAAATACTGCAAATTTTAGTTCTCAAAATATTTTAGTCAGAGAAAGAGAAAAAGAAAAAACAGTAAAAGAATTATATGATAAAAAAGATATAGAAAAACCTAAGAGATTTAGGGCTACACCAATTATATCCCCAGTTTATGGTGTTTTAGAAAAGAATTATAAAAAAGATGATGTTTTAGAAAAAACGGAAGATTCATATGAAATACCAAGGCCTTCTAAAAAAATTGATTTTGAAACAGTAAGGAAAAAAGCCTTTGGTACTTTAACTGATGATATTAAGGATAATATATTATGTAGTGATTGCGATTTATTAAAAGAAGTAAAAAGAGTTCAAAAAATAGAAGAAGATAATTTATTAAAAGATATTTTAGATGATAAAGAGGATATATCGTTGGAAAGAGCAGCGGAAAATTATTATGATTTCGGGGTAGCATATGAGCCTCCTAAAAGAACAGAAGTAAATATCGATGAAATAGAAATAAATATTAATCAAGATATTAAAATAACCGATTCCAATGAAGAAGAACCAGTTGGAGAAAAGATAGAAGTAAAAGAAAAGATCACTGATAGTTACGAAGAAGAATTGGAAGAGGTTGAACAAGAAGATAATGATTTTGAAATAATTGATTTAGAAAAGAATAAAGAGGAAGAAGAAAAGCCTGAAAACAAAAAAGAAGAAAAGAAAAAGAGTAAAGAAGAAGAATTGGAATTAACGGATGATTTATTTAATTTAATAGATTCTATGTACGAAGAAAGGGATGATTAAATTGGGAATGACTGATATTATGTTAATAGTCTTATATACCTTGGGTTCTATTTTATTAGTAATATTAATAATATTAGGTATAAAATTAATTGTGACAATGAATAAAATAGAGAATGTTGTCGAAGATATTAATGTAAAAGTTGATAAGTTGAATGGTGTTTTTCAATTGATTGATAATACAACGGATAAATTAGCATTATTTAGTGATAAAATGATTGATGGGATTATATTTATATTCAAAAAGTTATTTAAATCAAAAAAGAGAAAGGATAGTGAAGAAGAGACTGATGAGTAAGAGAGGATTTGGGAAGTTCTTATTAGGAGCAGGTATAGGTGCGGGTTTAGGAATGCTTTTCGCCCCTAAAAAAGGAAGTGCTTTAAGAAAAGACTTAAAAGAAAAGTTGAATGAATTGATTGGTGAATTAAAAGAAGTAAATCTTGAGGATGTTAAACAGAATATTATTGTTAAAGTAGATGAAATCAAATTAGAATTAGAAAATTTAGATAAAGAGAAAGCTCTTAATATTGCACAAAGAAAAGGAAAAGAACTCCAAAAAAAAGCAGAAGAATTGTTTGAACTAGCTAAAGAAAAGGGTACCCCTGTTTTAATGGAAATTGCTGCCGGGGTAAGAAAACAAACAATTTCAGTAGTAAAAGAAGTATTAAAGAAGTTAGAAGAATCAGATACAAAACCAGATACTAAAAAAGAAAAAGAACCAGAAAAATAATAGGCTCTTTTTTTTCTTGTAAATATTTTAAAAGTATATTATAATTATAATAGGTGATATGATGAATAATAAAGGTTTTTCATTAATTGAATTGATTGTTGCAATTGGTATTTTAGCGGTTCTTACCTTAGTTCTGGTTCCTAGTATTAGTAGTATTATGCAAAAAAATAAGGAAGATAGTTATCTTAATTTAATTGAGAACATAAAGAAGGCCGCCAGTATCTATGTAAGTGATAATAGATATGATAGTTCTATTATACCTATAAATTGTAGTACAAGTGCTACAACTTTTGACCTTACCTTACAAACCTTAATAGAATCTGGTGATTTATCTAGTCCTATTATTGATCCCCGTGATAAAACGGAAATAAGTACAACAAAAGTTGTTACAGTAATGTTTGATTGCAATACTAGGGAGTTTAGTTATGAATATCAAGAATAATGTACTTAACTTTGGCAAAAAATAAAAAAAGATTGTATTTTAATTTAATATATGTTAAAATTAGAACAGAATAGGAGTGATTAATATGGCTTTTAGTAAGTTAAAAAGATTAGTAACCGATGATATAGAAGAAAAGGGAGAGGATGAGTATTATACAGTAGAAAATGTTACCTTACCTTCTAATTCAGGAAAGTTGATTTTATTAGAGCCCAGAGCATATTCTGAAAGTCAACAAATTGCAGATCACTTAAAGAAAAGAAATACTGTTGTTGTTAATATGAAAAGGATTACTCCAGATCAAGCTAAGAGAATTGTTGATTTTTTAAGCGGAACTGTTTATGCTATTGGTGGGGATCTCCAAAAAGTTGGCGGAGGAATTTTTCTATGTACACCAAAGAATGTTCCCGTTGAAGGTCAGATAACCGAAGAAGAGGACAAGGGTAAGAAAAAAGACGATTTTGAATGGTAATAATTAATTGAGGTGAACTTATGAAGAGGTTTAGTATCAAAGAAAATGGTTACGATATTGAAGAAGTTAACCATTTTGTTGATATCGTGATTAGAAGATTAGATAAATTAAATAATGACAATGCAGCATTAGACAGGGAATTAAAAGAGTTAAAAGAAAAAGGAAATACTTTTAATGATGATAAATTCTCTAAGGCAATAATAGCAATTCAAGAAACATCCGATAGAATGAAGGAACTAGCTAAACAAGAAAGCACTATGATTATTGAGGATGCTAAAAGAAATGCTAACGCTATTGTTCATGAAGCCTTATTGACAGCGGAGAAAACAGAAAACCAAGCTAATCATTTAAGAAAAAATATTACTGTTTATAAGAATAGAATTACCTCATTAATTAAAGCTCAATTGGAAATTGCAGATGATTTGGATAAAGTTGATTTATAGACTTGACAAATATCATCTTTTTAATATAATATTAATATATTTTTAAAACAAACGAAAGAGATGTCATTAAATAGATATTGATAGAGAGTTAGTGGTTGGTGAAAACTAATAATTATATTTAATGAAGATCACTCTGGATGTATCTTTCTTATATTAGGGAAGATCGGGGGTTACCTCGTTAAGAAAAAAAGAGCACTTATGTGAATTAAGGTGGTACCACGGTTATTCGTCCTTAAAAAACATAAGTTTTTTTGTAGAAGGGATAAAAGAATGAAAAAATTTGAAGAATTAAGTAAACTAAAGATCAGTCAAACAGAAGAATTAATCTTAGCTAAATGGTTAAAAGAGGATATCCTAAACAAAACAATCGGAAATAGAGAAGATAATGATTATTTTGTTTTTTATGATGGACCTGCTTTTGCCAATGGATTTCCGGGCTTACATCATATGGTATCTAAATTTTTAAAAGACGCTATATGTAAATATCATGTTATGCAAGGTAAAAAAGTTATTAGAAAAGTAGGTTGGGATACTCATGGATTACCAATTGAAAATCATGTTGAAAAGAAACTAGGTTTTAGTAGTAAAAAAGATATTGAAAAATTTGGAATAGCTAATTTTAACAATGAGTGTCGTAAGAGTGTTCGTGAAAATGAACAAGCTTTTACTGATTTAACTTTAAAAATGGGACAATTTATTGATGTTGATAATCCATATGTTACTTATGATAATAATTATATGGAAACAGAGTGGTGGATTTTAAAGAAATTCTTTGATGAAGGGTTGTTCTATGAAGGTAATAAGATTTTACCTTATTGTCCAAGATGTGGTACAGGATTAGCGTCTCATGAAGTAGCTCAAGGGGATAAAGAAGTTTCTGTTGAGACTGTTATTGTCCCAATGAAAAAGAAAAATGAAGATACTTATTTTTTAGTATGGACAACGACTCCTTGGACCCTACTAGCCAATGTAGCTATATGTGTTCACCCTGAAGAAA
>CAYWKX010000019.1:10057-13317 GCA_964459185.1 uncultured Muribaculaceae bacterium
TCTTAAAGTAAGAAATAATGGGCATAATTTCATATTAGCTAAGGCATTAGTTAATAAGATTTTTACTGAAGAAATAGAGATATTAGAGACATATAAAGGTAAAGATTTAGAATATATGGAATATGAACAATTAATTCCTGAATTAAAGGTAACTAAAAAAGGATTTTATGTTACTTGTGATAATTATGTTACTCCTGAAGATGGAACAGGTATTGTTCATATTGCTCCAGCGTTTGGGGAAGATGATTCTAGAGTAGGGAAAAAATATGATTTACCATACCTAAATCCAGTTGGATTAGATGGCCGTTATACTGAAGGTCCTTGGAAGGGAATGTTTGTTTTTGAGGCTGATAAAGAGGTTATTAGTTATTTAAAGGAAAATAACAAATTGTTCAAAAAGCAAAGAATAGAACATTATTATCCACATTGTTGGAGATGCGATAGTCCATTAATTTATTATGCTACCACTAGTTATTATCTTGAAATAACTAAGATTAAAGATAAAATAATTGAAGCCAATAAAAAGGTAAATTGGTATCCAGCTTATGTTGGAGAAAAGAGATTTGCTAATTGGCTTGAAAATTTAAAAGATTGGTCTATATCACGTACTAGATATTGGGGAACCCCAATTCCTTTATGGAAATGTACATGTGGTCATAGTGGGATGATTGGATCAATCAAAGAGTTAAAAGAGAAAGCTATCGAAAAAATTGAAGGTAAAATTGAATTACATCGTCCAGAGATAGATGAAGTTCATATAAAATGTCCTAAATGTGGTAAACCGATGACAAGAATTCCAGAAGTTTTAGATTGTTGGTTTGACTCAGGTAGTATGCCTTTTGCTCAATATCATTATCCATTTGAAAATAAGGAATTATGGAAAACTCAATTTCCTGCAGATTTTATTTGTGAAGGAATAGATCAGACAAGAGGATGGTTTTATACTTTAATTGTTATTTCTACTTTTATAAAGGGATGTGCACCTTATAAAAATGTCTTGGTGAATGATTTATTACTAGATGCTGAAGGAAAGAAAATGAGTAAAAGCCGGGGTAATATTGTAGAACCATTTTCTACAATTAAGGAATATGGCGCCGATACAGTAAGATTTTATTTACCTTATGTTTCACCAGTATGGACTCCGCTTAAGTTTGATATCGAGGGCTTAAAGGAGGTATATTCAAAGTTCTTTAACCCATTAAGAAATACCTATAATTTCTTTACCTTATATGCTAATACCGATAATATTGATATAAATGATTGTCACATTCCATATGAAAAAAGAGATGAAATAGATAAATGGATGTTATCTAAATACCATAAATTATTGAAATATGTAACAGAATCTTATGAGGAATTTGATTTAAATAAAGTAGTAAAGGCTTTAACCTTATTTGTTTCAGAGGATTTATCTAATTGGTATATTAGAAGGAATAGAAATAGATTTTGGGGTAGTGAACTTAATGATTCAAAAAGAAGTGTCTATATAACTACTTATGAAGTTTTAGTGGGCCTATCTCAAATCTTAGCTCCTATTTCACCATATTTATCAGAAGAGATATATACAAAGTTAACTAATAAATATTCAGTTCATACTTCTGATTTTCCTAAATATGATGAAAAATTTATCAATAATGAAATCGAAAATAAGATGGATTTAGTAAGAGATTTGATTAGTATTGGAAGATATGTTAGAGAAGAAAATAAGATAAAAGTAAGGCAACCACTTTCAGAAATATTAATTGATGGTAAAAATGAATCAGTAATTAATGAATTAAAAGATTTAATTATTGAAGAATTAAATGTTAAGAAAGTTACTTATATAACTGATTTATCATTATATATGAATTTCTTAGTCAAACCAAATTTTAAAGTAGTGGGTAAAATATTTGGAAGTAAAATAAATGAATTCGCCTCTAAATTACTTGAGCTTGCTAATAAAGATATAATAAAATTAAGAAATAATCAGACTATTGAAATAACTATTGATAATCAAAAATATGATGTTAATAGTGATATGGTAGATATTAGAATTACTGCGAAAGAGGGATTTAATGTTGGTATGGGAAATAATAATTTTGTTATTTTAAATACTAAGTTAGTTCCAGAACTAGTGGAAGAAGGTATTGCTAGGGAGTTTGTTTCTAAAGTACAACAAATAAGAAAAAGTCTTGATTTAGATGTTGCAGATAGAATTGAGGTATTATATGAAGCAGATGAAGAAATAACTAAAGCTTTGATTAATTATCAAGATTATATTATGAATGAAGTATTAGCTACTAATTTTGAGAAGAAAGATAATTTAATTGATACTTATGATTTAAATGGTAAAGAAATAAAAGTGAGTGTTAAGAAAAGATAAAAACTACAAATTATTGTAGTTTTTTCATAAAGAAGATATATAATGAATATTTTTATATAGATAGGGAGATACTTATGTTCTTTAAAAATATTCATAAAAGAATTAAAATAATGTTATTAATAATTATTTTTTGTTTTATAACGATAATTGCCAGAGTATTCTATATTCAAGTAATTGAGTATGATAAATTAAATAAACTTGCTAATAAATTATGGAGTAGGAATCTACCAATTGAAGCAGATCGGGGAAGAATATATACCGTAGATGGTACTTTAATTGCGGATAATTTAACAACAGTATCATTATTATTAGTCCCTAATCAAATTAGGGATAAAGAAAAGGTGGCTAGAGATTTAGCTAGTATTCTAGATGTTGATATTGAAGTAATAAATGAACATATTTATAAAAAATCAATGATGGAAAGAATTCATCCTGAAGGAAGAAGATTATCGTATGAGGTAGCAGATAAGATTGATGCTTTAGGATATGATGGAATATATTTATTAAAAGAATCAAAAAGAAGTTATCCTTATACAGAATTATTGTCACATGTCATTGGATATGTTGGAATAGATAATCAAGGTTTATCTGGTTTAGAATTAGAATATGATAATTATTTAATGGGAGAAGCTGGGTCAATCCAATATTATTCTGATGCTAAAGGAAATAAATTAGAATTAGCGGAAGTTTATGTTGAACCAGCCAGTGGTATGAATATATACTTAACAGTTAATTATGATATTCAAGTATCAATTGAAAGAGAATTAAAAAATGCTATGACCAAATATAGAGCTGATGGAGCATGGGCTATAGCAATGAATCCTAATAATGGAGAAATATTAGGTATGGCTTCTTATCCTTCATTTGATCCTAATAACTATCAAGATTATACAACCGA
>CAYWKX010000019.1:13327-17318 GCA_964459185.1 uncultured Muribaculaceae bacterium
CCTGGATCAACATTTAAGATTGTTACAATCGCGACAGCCCTAGAAGAGAAAGTAGTGGATTTAGAAAAAGATACTTTTTATGATAGTGGTCATATTTCGGTCGAAGGGGCTAGGATTAAGTGTTGGAAAGCCGGAGGACATGGATCACAAACCTTTTTGGAGGTTGTTCAAAACTCTTGTAACCCTGGCTTTGTAGCTTTAGGACTTAGAATAGGAAGAGATAAATTATTTGAATATATTGATAAATTTGGTTTTGGTAGAAAAACTGGTATTGATTTAAATGGTGAAGGGACCGGTATTTTATTTAGTTTAGATAAAGTTGGACCGGTAGAACTTGCTACGACAGCCTTTGGGCAAGGTATATAACAAGAGATACATTTGAATTCACTAATCATAAAGGGAAAAGAAAAATAATAGTTGAATATTTATATATAATAAGATTAAGGCATGAATATTAAGCACTATAAAGTGCTTTTTTTGGTGTTAGAATAAGGCATAATTTTTAGTTGTAATTGGTAAATGCAAGATTTTTATGATATACTATTTATTGTAATATTGTTAGGATGTGAGTATATGAATACAAATATAAAAGCAGTGGAAACACAAATATTAATCAAAAACATAGTGATATATTTGGTATAAGTGATTGGAGATGTTTGAAAACATTTGGTTATTCATGGAGATTAGATGATGAATTTATGTTGGGAAATTTCAATCAATTAAACTTTCAATTAAAGAAAATTTTAAACAATATGATAATTGATAATGATGAAGAAAATAATGGTTACATATTATATTCAAAATTAATAAAAATATATGACAAAATTGTATTTTATAATTTATTTAAAATGGAATTACAAGATATAGTAGATAATGCCATTTCAGAAACTTCAAGAATTAAAGAAATAAAAAATGATGCTCAATTATTAGAAAGAGTAGTTATGAGAAAATTTGAAAACATTGATTAAAGGAGGAAAATTATGAATGATCTTTATTCTTTACAAAATTTATTTAATGGAAAGATATTTCGAATTCCTGATTATCAAAGAGGTTATTCGTGGAATTTTCAA
The DNA here is from genome assembly GCA_964459185.1 of uncultured Muribaculaceae bacterium. GTDB lineage: Bacteria > Bacillota_I > Bacilli_A > RF39 > UBA660 > CAYWKX01. Next base: position 14,398 of record CAYWKX010000019.1, read on the forward strand.
CAATTAAATGAATTTTGGGAGGACTTGAATAATATACCCAGTGGTAGAGAACATTATACAGGCATGATTTCGTTAAAAAAAATAAATAACACTACAGGTGAAAAATGGAATGATGAACAATGGTTAATAAATGAAAGAAGTTATGTTACATATCATATTGTTGATGGTCAACAAAGACTAACCACTTTTATAGTGTTAATAAACGAAATTGTTGAATTTTATCGTAATCTTCCCGAAAACAACAATAAAACTGATGAACAAATTTTTATAAATAGTTTTTCTCTAAAAAGTATTGTTGAAGATTACCTATATATTATTAAACCAGATAGTTATTCTCAAATTAAAACTTATAAATTTGGATATGAGGTTGATAATCCAAGTTATATGTATTTTAAAAATAAAATAGTTAATAGAGATTTGACATCTATCATTGATGAAACCTTTTATACTTTAAATCTTCAGTTTGCTCAAGATTTTTTTAAAGAAAATTTGTTGAATTTATATAATGAATCGCATTCTTCTGATGTAATTAGTAAACTATTTTTTAATTTAACACAAAAATTAAAATTTAACTTATATTATATTGATGATGATTTTAATGTTTTTATAGCTTTCGAAACAATGAATAATAGAGGTAAAAGACTTTCTAATTTAGAACTATTAAAAAACAGATTAATATATTTAACAACACTATTTGAATGTAACGAAGATTTAAGATATAAAACAAGAACAAAAATTAATGACACTTGGAAAATAGTATACGAATATATTGGGAAAAACAAAGAAAAAGCTCTAAATGATGATGAATTTTTACAGGCACATTGGGTAATATATTTTGGATATAGCAGAAGCACTAAAGATAGTTATACTAATTTTCTATTAAATAATTATTTTATTCAAAAGAGAGTGTTAAATCTTTCACAAGCACCAGTATATTACATACAAGAAAATGATGGCTTTGAGATGGAAGATGATGAATTACAAAATGAAGAAACTCAGTTAATTCAGGATATAAGTATAAATAATAAAGAAAAACTTACAATTGGTGATATAGGAAACTATATAGATAGCATGTCTACTTTGATTCCATATTGGTATATGTTACATTTCCCAGATAAATCTAATTTTTCAAAAAATATTAAAGTTTGGTTAGAAAAATTAAATAGAATTAATTTTGCGTATTTTAAACCACTTGTTTGTGTTGTTTTGGCTGATGATAGTATTTTAGAGGATGATAAATTAAAATGTTTACAATTAATAGAAAGATGGATATTTCTACATTTTAGATTATCTGCATATTTTCAAACTTATCAAAACAGTTATTTTTATAATTTGGCTAGAGATTTATATAATAAGAAGAAAAGTATAGATGATATATTTATTGATCTTAACAATATCGTTGTTTTAGATGAAAATAATTGTTTGGATATAAATTCTGCTGTGTCTAGATTTACGAAATTATTTAAAAATGGTAAAGGATATTATTCTTGGGCTTCTACTAGATATGTCTTGTATGAATATGAAGTATATTTAACAAAATCTGTTAATGGTGTTGAAAAAATATTACCAACAGATATATTTAAGAAAGATGAAAAAGATAAAATATCAATAGAACATATTTATCCACAAACGGATGATAAACCATACTGGATTGAAAGATTTAGTATGTATGATCCTAGATCACAATTTAATTTATCAAATAGTTTAGGGAATCTTCTTCCATTATCCATGAGTATAAATAGTTCATTTCAGAATGATTCTTTTGATGATAAGAAAAATGGAACTAATACTCGTGAAAGATGTTATGCGAATGGTTCTTATAGTGAGATGAAAGTTGCTAAATATGATGAGTGGACATCCGAAACAATAAAAAACAGAGGTTTAGATATGTTATCATTTATGGAAAAAAGATGGAATTTTAAATTTAAATCTCAAGATGATAAATTAAGATTATTATTTTTAAATGATTTGATTATTGATGAAAATAAAAATATAATTGTGAAAAATGATAATCAAGTTGAAGATTCTATTGAAAAAAAAGATAGTATAGTAAAAAACAATAATAAAACTCAAAACTTTATTAAAGAAATAGATAGATTGAAAAATGGTTCTTCATCTGAAGTTATTGATATGTTTGAAAGAATAAATGAATATATATTTTCTTTAAATTCATCAATAACATATTCAGTAACAAAAAATTATATTAGTTATAGGATTGGAAAGTCTTTTGTTGAAATATATTTAATGTCTAATTTTATTAAGATGATTCTAATGGCAGGTGATTATGATGATCCTAAAAGTAAAGTTGTCAAACTTGGAAACAATTATAATTGGGTTAATAATATGCGATTAGATGTTTATAATAGTGATGAATTGAATTATGCAAAAAATATTATTTATCAAAGTTATAGAAAAGTAGAGAGGTGAGATGTCTTATGATAGTTTTAAATTGTGATATTACAAGTTTAAAGATTGATATTATTGTAAATGCAGCTAATAAAACACTTTTAGGTGGTGGAGGAGTAGATGGCTTAATACATAGAAAAGCAGGTTTAGGTTTAAGAGAAGAATGTGTTAAATTAAATGGTTGTAATGAAGGTGAAGCTAAAATAACAAATGCTTATAACTTACTTTGTAGTAAGATTATTCATACTGTTGGACCAATTTATAAAGATGGTAAAAATAATGAATGTGAGATTTTAAAAATGTGTTATATTAATTGTATGGAAATAGCAGAATCATACAGAAAAGAAAATAATCTTAATAATATTACTATTGCCTTTCCTTGTATCAGCACAGGTGCATTTGGGTATCCAAAAGATGAAGCTTCTAGTATTGCAGTTAATGCAATAAGAGAAATTAACAACGAAAATATTAAAGTAGTATTTGTTTGTTATGAAGTAACAGATTATCAAATATAT
>CAYWKX010000020.1:0-17150 GCA_964459185.1 uncultured Muribaculaceae bacterium
TATCAATATACTCTATACCTTTTACTTCTTTACATAGACCTAATTTCTCTCTAAAAACATATAAATTATTAGCTAAATGTTTATATAATATCTCATTAACTAAACTACTTTTACCAGAGCCTGAGACCCCTGTAACACAAATAAGAGTACCTAATGGAAATTTAACATCTATATTTTTTAAATTATTTTCTTTAGCTCCCTTTACCTCCAAGAATAGTTTATTACCCTTTCTTCTTGCTAAAGGTATATCAATTTTATATTCCCCGGTTAAATATTTAGCAGTAATACTCTCTTTATTTTCCATTACTTCTTTAGGTGTACCTTGAGCCACAACATGACCACCTTGTTCTCCCGCGAGAGGTCCAATATCGATTAAATAGTCTGCTGATAACATTGTTTCTATATCATGTTCTACCACAATTAGGGAATTACCTAAATTACGCATATCAATTAAAGAATTAATTAATTTACGATTATCTCTTTGGTGTAATCCAATACTGGGCTCATCTAAAACATATAAAACCCCTGTTAATCTAGAACCTATTTGAGTAGCTAATCTAATTCTTTGACTTTCTCCTCCTGATAAAGTAGCAGCACTCCTAGCTAATGTTAAATAATCTAAACCAACATTAATTAAAAAATCTAATCTAGATCTTATCTCTTCAACAATAGTTCTAGCTATTTCTGTTTTTTCTTTAGTTAATTTTAAACTATTAATAAATTCTTTCAAATCTTTTATTGATAAACAAGTTACTTCATAAATGTTTTTGTTATTAATTAAGACAGATAAAACATTATCATTTAATTTAGCTCCATGACAAGTAGGACAGGGACTTTCGGACATATATCCTTCAATCCATTCCCTTATCCAATTACTCTTAGTCTCTATATATCTTCTTTCTAAATTAGTAACAATCCCTTCATAATAATTTTTATATTTACGGGAATTACCATTTTTAGAAGAATATCCAAATTCTATTTGATCAGGACTTCCATAAAATATAATATTTAATTCTTCTTCAGTTAAATCTTTTATTTTCTTATTTAAATTAATATTATAATGTTTACAAACAGCGTCAAGTTCTGTTCTTGTAATATTTCCTTCGTCAATATTTATTACTTTAATAGCTCCTTCATTAATCGATAAATTTTTATTAGGAATCATTAAATCAAGATCTAATTTAAACTTAATTCCTAATCCCTTACAATCAGGACAAGATCCATAAGGAGCATTAAAAGAAAATATTCTTGGCTCTAATTCTGGCAAAGAAAAATCACAATAAAGACAGGCAAAACTTTCACTAAATAAAATTTCTTCTTTCCCTATAACATCAATTACCACTTTACCATGAGCTAGTTTAGTCGATAATTCCATTGCTTCATATAATCTACTTCTTACCTCATTATCTATTACTAACCTATCAATAATAACTGAGATATTATGTTTTTTATTTTTATCTAGAATTATTTCTTCACTTAAATCCTTTGTTTCATTATCTACTTTTACTCTAATATATCCATCTTTCCTTAACTTTTCTAACAAATCTTTTTGAGTTCCTTTTTCTCCACGAACAACCGGAGCTAAAACCATAATTTTAGTATTTTCTTCTAGATCTAAAACCTTATTAACCATTTCCTCAACACTTTGGGAAGTTATTGGTATTTTATGATTAGGGCAGTAAGGTACTCCAATTCTAGCAAACAGTAATCTTAAATAATCATATATTTCTGTTACTGTTCCCACGGTACTTCTTGGATTATTATTAGTAGTTTTTTGATCAATACTAATACTAGGACTTAATCCCTCGATTGAATCAACATCAGCTTTATCATTATTACCCAAAAACTGTCTAGCATAAGAAGATAAACTCTCAACATATTTTCTTTTACCTTCAGCATAAATTGTATCAAAAGCCAAACTGCTTTTTCCAGAGCCCGATACTCCCGTCATAACTACTAATTTATTCTTTGGTATTTCAATATTTATATTTTTAAGATTATTTTCTCTTGCACCTTTTATTATAATGTTATCCATAATATCCCTTCTTTGCTTAATATTATAACAGAATAAGCATTAAAAAACAAAGTTTTTTATTTTAATCTAATGTTAAGATCTCCCAATCTTTACTTTATTATACTAAACGAACATTAGTTTGTAAATACTTTGTCTAATCTTTTATCTTTTTTATTTTTCTTGTCAAAGGATTGTACTCATGTAATGATGCATGAGTTACTCCAAATAATTCTTTATTAGGATTTAGTTCTATATTATTTAATATAAAATACATCATATTTATAACACCACGGTGGGTAATTAATAAGGAATTATCATAAGATAGTATTTCATTTAAGTTACTTTTAATTCTACTATAAAATTCTAACATTGATTCCCCATTAGGATACTTATAATCTAAAGCATCTGAATATGGTAATTTTAATTCTTTTTTATTTAATCCAGCAAAATCTCCTTTATTTAATTCTCTTAGTAATGGTGTATATTGAACATTTAAATTTAAATAATTATTAATTATCTTAGTACTAGAAATAGCCCTTTTTATATCACTACTATATATCATTCTAATATCGAATTGTTGTTCTTTAATATATTTCCCTATCAAATTAATTTGTTCTTTTCCAGTATCAATTAAATCAACACTACTCCAACCCCCAAGAAACCTCTCATCATCTAAACCATGTCTAAGTATATAAATCAACTAAAATCCCTCCCTTCCAAATTTTTCTTTTTAATAGTAATATCAATATCAACAATATAAATAAGGGATATAACTAATACCATGATTTTTATATAATTATTTATTTATAATATCTTTTATTTTAGCTCTGATTCTTTGAACAGCATTATCAATAGCCTTTATATCTTTATCTAATATATCAGCGATTTCCTTATATGTAAAACCCTGAATTTTAAAATCAAAGACGATTGTTTCTAAATTAGTTAGTTTACTTCTTATTTCCTGAACCAACTCTTTTTCTAGTAATAAATCCATTAACTTATCTTCAGGATTAGAATCCTTATCTCCCATGATATCTAATAAATTAATACTCTCTTCAGCATCAATAAAAGTATCTAACGATACTGCTTCATTTAAAATCTTGTGTTTATCACGATTAGCTTTTAAAATCAATGTGTTCATCTGTCTATCCATACATAAATTGGCAAAGGTTAAAAAAGAGCTATCCAAATCCTGATTATATTTTAAAACCGCTTCCCCAAAACCAATTAAACATTCTTGAATAACATCAGATAATTCTAAACCTTTTTTATCTACATATTTATATATTTTTTTAGCTTTACTTATTATTAAGGGCATGTATTTTTCATGTAACTCATTGTTGGCTATTTCATTTTTCTCCTGTGCTAAAACAATTAATTCATTATCATCTCTACTCATCGCTACCTCCTTGATTTAACTATTTCTGATAAAACAATACCGCAGGATACTGAAGCATTTAAACTATTTATCTGTCCTGTCATTGGTATCTTTACAATATAATCACAATTTTCTTTAACTAATCTACCCATCCCACTTCCCTCATTACCAATTATTAAACATGTTGGCATTTTATAATTTAAAGATGAGTAATCGTCGCCTTCCATATCTGTTCCTATTATCCAATAATTATTTTCTTTTAAATATTTAATCGTAGTTACTAAATTAGTCACTCTAATAATAGGTAAATAAGAAATAGCTCCCGCGGATGTTTTGACAACTGTGGAATTAACTGAAACACTCCTGTCACTGGGTATAATAATAGCATTTACTCCTAAAGCTTCACTTGTTCTTATTATTGCTCCGAAATTATGCGGGTCTTCTAAATGATCAAGCATTACTATCAAAGGATATTCTTCTTTAATAAAGGGAATAATTTCCTTTAGTTCATAAATTTCAATATCATCTATCTCAAGAATGATTCCTTGATGTAATCCCTCTACTTTATTATCTAATATTTTATTATCAACAAAATCTATCTTTATCTTTTTTTCTTTTAAATTATTGATAATATCTTGATCGTTAAACTTTTTACTTATTAAAGCTTTCTTTATTTTACTACCGGTTTTTAATTTCTCCCTAACAACATTTTTACCATAAATATACATATTACACCTCAATTAATTTCATAATTTCTTCAATCCTTTTAATCTTATCATTTAAATATAAATATCCAATTAAAGCTTCAAATCCTGTCGACATTTTATATGTCATAATATCCGTAGATTGGGGATGATAACTTTTCTTGTTATTCCTGGCTCTTTTAATTATATCCAGTTCCTCTTCACTAAAGATATTCTTTTCCATTAACTCATTAACTATTCTAGCTTGTGATTTAGCGGTAATATAATTTAAGGATTCTTTATGTAAATCCTTTGATTTATATATGCCTTTATTAACTAAATATTTACGAATATATAATTCATAAACTGCATCTCCCAAATAAGCTAGCGAAATAATATTAACGTTCATTTTTCATCACGACTTTATTATACTAAAAAAAAAAGAATTAATAAACTCTTTTTTAACTAATATTTTTCTTATTGTAATCCTTGTAAAGCTAAAGAACTAGATATTTCATTAGAATAGGATTTAAATCCCCCATAATAAAAATTAGGTATTTGACCCTGGATTACTTCAATAGCGAGAGGTACCTTACTAACTACTTCCAATCCTTCAGAAACAAAAGGTAAATTAACTTTCATATTAACAGTAATATTCATATTAACTTTTAATAAGACATTATTAATTCCATACTCTTCAACGCTTGTTTCAATATTACTAATAACATTACCTAATATTGTTAATCTAACTGGTATTTTAGGTCCTAAATTAGATAACAAAATACTGTTTGTTATTGTCCCAAAAGGAATTTCATAAATAATCCCCTGTTTTAATTTTTTTTTATCATAAATATTAGAAATATTTAATATATCAATCTTTCCTTCTTCTAAAGCTTTTAAATTATACCAAATGGTATTTGCTACAGTATTTAAAACTTCTGTCACTTTAGCGGCATTAAAACTAATTAATTGAATTTCTCCTTGAGGATTTGTTTTTATATCAAATAAATCATTTATTTTTACCCCAGAAGATACTTCTTCTTTAACTGTCTCTGTCATAATTAAAGTAGCTATTTTTCTAGCTTCTATTTCGGCATAAGATAAAAATAATGGTACTATTCTATTAGAAAAATATTGAATTAAAAAAAACGAACTAGTTAATCCTAACACTATTATAAGGCTTATATAAAATAATCGATGTTTCTTTCTTTTCTTTCTTAATCTTATCATATTAAATTATATGAAAAAAAGAATATTTTATCTTAAAATAAAATACTCTTTGTACCAGACAAGGAAAGAATAAACAGTCCATATCTTTCTACTATTATCTCTCTTCCCACTTTTATGTTGATCTAATAATTTAATTATTTCTGAAGGTTTAAAGAACTCTTCCGATGATGAAAATAAATCCTTAATTTCTTTATAAATTGTCTCGTCTTTTAACCATTCTCTAATTGGAACGGGGAATCCTAATTTTTTCTTCATTGAGAATTTATTTTCTAAAACTTTACTAGCTACTTGTCTAAAAGCATATTTAGTAGTCCCACCATTTATTTTATATTTAGTAGGTAAACTTCTAGAATAATCAATTAATATTCTGTCTAAATAAGGAACACGAACCTCCAGGGAATTAGCCATACTCATCTTATCAGCTTTAAGAAGAATATCTCCGACTAACCAAAAGTTAAAATCAATAAATTGCATCTTCGTAACTTGATCATAATTTTTTATTTTATTATAATAAGGTCTAGTTAGATCTTTAAAGTTTTTCTTTCCTAGTTTATAACCTAGTATTTTTTTACTTTCTTTAGGATCAAAGATAAAAGCATTACCAACATACCTATCTTCTAATTTTTTGCTCCTTCTTACTAAGAAATTAAAGCCTGTATGATTTCTAAAAGGATATGCAAGGATGCCAATAAACCTTCTTATAAAGTAAGGGATTTTATAATACCACATAACTGAGAAGGGTTCATGGTAAATATTATAACCTCCGAATATTTCATCCGCTCCTTCTCCCGATAAAGCAACTTTAACATTTTTACTAGCAATGTTAGCAACAAAATATAAAGCAATCGCTGAAGGATCCGCTAAAGGTTCATCCATAAAGTATTGAATATTTGCAAAGTTCTTAAAGTATTCCTCTTTTGTTATCTCTTTAGAAATATTCTTAACCTTTATTTTCTTAGATAAATCCTTAGCATAATCTATCTCACTATATTTTTTGTTTTTATACCCCACTGTAAAAGTCTTATCAACATTAGCCAAAGTAGCAATTAAAGAAGAGTCTACTCCCGAGGATAAGAAAGATCCAACTTCAACATCACTTATCTTATGGGTTAAAATGGAATCATTAAGTAATTCTTCAATACCTTTCTCCCATTCTTCTAAACTTCTTTTATTATTTGGTTCAAAACTAATCTCATAATATTTTTTAATATCTAATTTGTTATCTTTATATTTAAAATAATGACCTGGTTTTAATTTATAAACATTTTTAAAGAAGGTATTCTCTCCCACACTATATTGAAAAGTTAAATATTGTTCCAACATATCTCTTTTAAGTTCTTTTTTAAAACTAGGATTACCTAAGAAACTCTTTATTTCAGAAGAAAACATAAAATTATCTTCATCTTTATAATAATATAAAGGTTTTATTCCATAAAAATCTCTTGCTCCGAATAATTCCTCTTCTTTGATATCATATATGACAAAAGCGAACATTCCCCTTAGCATAGGAAGTAAATCCTCTTTATATTCTTCATATCCATGAATTAGTACTTCTGTATCTGTATTAGTAGTAAAAATATGACCTTTTTCTATTAAGTCTTCTTTTAAATATTGATAATTATAGATTTCTCCATTAAATAAAACTAATTTGTCTTTTTCTTCATTATAAATAGGTTGACTACCAGTCTTTAAGTCAATTATAGATAATCTTCTAAAGCCTAAAGCAATATTATCGTCTACATAATATCCCTCATCATCTGGTCCACGATGTTTAATCAAATCAGCCATGTTCTTAATAATCTCTTTTTTATTTTTTTCTTTATTTATAAATCCCGTAATGCCACACATATTACTACCTCTTTCTTATATAGTATACCAAAAAAATAGAGAAAATAAAATAATTTCCTCTATTTAACTAATTTCCTTACTATCCCATAAATCTCTTCATTAATATCCTCGATTGTTCTCATTTGGTTATTATTCACACAATTGATTGTTATATAATTATGTAATTCTTTTAATTCTAGATAAGTTTTTTCAGCATTAATTAGATGATCTATATTACTCTCATGCTGATCAGCCTTTTCTTTTCTTTTCTTCTTTAATTCCAGTGCAACCTGATAAGGAACATACAAGAAGATCGTAAAATTTGGTTTGGGAATTTCATATATTTGATATTCTAAAATCTCTAATTTTTCAAATAATTTCAAACGTTCCTCTTTATCAGAAATTTTGCCTCCTTGATGAGCCATATTAGAATCGACATATCTATCTAAAATAACATTAACTCCCAATTCCAAGAGACCTTTGATTTTATCACGATTATACCTTCTATCTATAGCAAATAAACCACAAGCCGTAAGAGCATCGACATTAGAAGCTCCTTCAAGAAACCACCCCTCTGGTTCCTTAAATAGATCATTACATAGTTCTTCTTTTCCTAAATAACAGGCCCCAATTATTTTTCCTGTTGGAGTATTATACATAGGGAAAGATAATTTCTCGCTAGCAATTTTTTCTCTTTTTAATCTTTCTACTAGGAGTCTGGCTTGTGTTTCCTTTCCTGAGGCATCTGTTCCTTCGATTGCAATTAATTTACCTTTCATCTTTTAACCTTCTTCCTAATATAACAAGTATGATCGTAGTTAATATTTTTTTCTTTATGTGTATCAATTACTTCTCTTATCCATAAATTTTTATCAAAGTATGGAAAATATGTATCAGCTTGATTATCTGTCGCATGTATTTCTGTTAAGTACATCTTATCAACATAATCAATAAATTGTTGATAAACGTTAGCTCCCCCGATTACAAAAAGTTCCTTGTCAGAATTTTTAAATACTTTTACTAGTTTATCAACATAATCGGGTTTAATTACATCAGAGTAATCATCAAAAGATTCAGTACTAAGAACAATTGAAGTTCTTTTATCAAAAGTTTTAGGTAAAGAATAAAAGGTATTTGATCCCATTAAAACATATCCACCTAAAGTCATTTTACGGAAAAATTTTAAATCTTCTGGTAATCTCCATATTAGTTGATTTTTTTTACTCAATTCATTATTTTCCCCAATCGCAGCGATTAATTTTATACTCATAATAACCTCCTTATCATTTATAATTATATTCATTTTATTATATAATTATTTACCTCCGGTTTATCCACTACTTATATCAAGTATAGCATCTACTTAGTATATAGACTATGAATTTGACACTTTTTTGACACATCACTCATTATTTATCAATTATTAGGGATATATATAGTCCAATTGAAAAAAAGATTATTCCAATAGTGAGATTTACAACTTGGATTTCATAGGCAAAGGTTTTGAGTACTAATAAACTCAGACTAGCTAAAGTTATTCCCAAGATAAAAGAATAGGTTTTATCTTTATATTTTTTTAATAAATAATTCATAATACTAGATATAATTATTAGGCCCATGATTAATCCTAAAAAGAATGGCAATAATAACTTAAGATTATCTAAAACAAAGGCAGTGTTAGTTAAATTAGCCAAACAATTTATGACTAAATTATAAATACCCAAAAGCATTAATAGAGCAGTACCACTTATCCCAGGGACTACCGTACCAATGGCATTTAAAAATCCCCCCCCTAAAAAAGCAATATAATCTTTAAAATTATTATGTAAATAATAATTATTTTCTATATTAAAAATAAATAATAAAAAAATTGCTATAAAAGAAATTACTATAATAAAATAGTTTTTCTTCTTAATACTTTTATATAAATTAATCGTTCCTCCCATGATTAATCCCATAAATAAAAGCATAGTTATAAGATAATGATTAGTAATTGCATAAGAAATGAACTTACTAAAAATTATAATAGCAAGCAAAAATCCAATTCCAAGAAATAATAAAAACTTAAAATTCTTCTTAACATTATCAAAAAAATGGGTTATAGCATCTAATCCCTTATCATAAATATTTAGGCTTATTGCTAATAATGCTCCGCTTACCCCAGGAATTATTTTACCAATGCCTATTATAAATCCCTTAATAATAAGAATAATATTCTCTTTCATAGTTTCTCCTTTTTAATTATATTCAATAACCAAAGAAAGAAGCATTTATTTTGCTTCCTCTGTCGCTCTTGTTTCTCTAATTACGGTTACTTTTATTGTTCCAGGATATTGCATTTCTGCTTCTATCCTATCTTTAATATCTCTTGCAATCTGATATGAAGTTAAATCATCTACTTCTTCTGGTTTAACCATAACTCTAAGCTCCCTACCCGCTTGAATAGCATAAGCCTTATCAACACCTTTTATCTCATTGCCGATAGTTTCTAATTGTTCTAAGCGTTGGAAGTAATTCTCTGATGAATCATTTCTTGCCCCTGGTCTAGCAGCAGAAATAGAATCTGCGATTTCAACGATTACAGATGTAATATTATTAACTGCTGTATCTCCATGATGTGATGCAATAGCATTTATAACTACTTCATCTTCTCCATATTTCTTTGCTAAATCTACACCAATCTTAACGTGGCTTCCTTCCATTTCAAAATCAATTGCTTTTCCAATATCATGAAATAGCCCCGCTCTCTTAGCTAGCATAACATTCACTCCAAGTTCATTAGCAATTAAACCTGAAATATATGCCACTTCTTTGGAATGCTTTAATGCATTCTGACCATAACTTGTTCTAAAGTGTAGTTTACCTATAATATCAACAAGTTCCGGATCAACCTTAGCAAGTCCTAATTCATATATAGCATTCTTTCCATATTCTTTAATTCTTTGTTTAATTTCATTCGACATTTTATCGTATAATTCTTCAATCCTTACTGGATGAATTCGTCCATCTTTAATTAACCCCTCAATTGTAAGTCTAGCTATTTCTCTTCTTAAAGGATCAAAACTAGATATAACAATTGCCTCTGGTGTATCATCAATAATTAAATCTACACCCGTTACAGATTCAATAGTTCTGATATTTCTACCTTCCCTACCTATTAAACGGCCTTTCATTTCATCATTTGGTAGACTAATTACTGTTACCGTCTGTTCATTAGTGACATCAGCTGCATATCTTTGCATACATCCTACTAATAAATCCTTAGCCTTTTCATCTGCTTCTAATTTTGCTTCAGCTTCTCTTTCCTTGATATATGTCGCAATTTCTTTTGACATTTTTTCTTCAACCATTTTCATCACAGCTTTTTCAGCTTGTTCTTTAGTATATTTACTAATCTTTTCTAATTGTTCTAACTCTTGTTTTTTAACTTCTTCCATTTCATCTTTTAAATCTTGAATTTCTTTTTGCTTATTTAATAAATTATTCTCTTTTTCATCTAGAGAATTCTCTCTGTTTTGAAGGGCATTATCTCTTCTGTCAATATTATTTTCTCTTTGTAGCAATCTTTCTTCTGTTTCAATTATTTCCTTCTTTTTCTCTTTAATTTCTTTATCTGATTCAATTTTTAACTTATGCATTTCCTCTTTCGTTTCGAGTAAAGAGTCCCTTTTAACCTTTTCTGCTTCTTTTTTTGCCTTTTCTACAATAGAATCAGCTTGTCTGTTATCATTTTTTTTCTTTAAATAATTTATTATTAATAATATAACAAATCCTAAAATTAATCCAAGAATAAATAGCAAAATGGAGAAAAATGTTCTATCCATTTGGAACACCTCCATTCATTTTTTATAGATAAATACAACTTTAACTATACAATATTATTGTAACTTTCTTTCAACTTAATGTCAAGATAAATATTTTTCTTTATTTTCATTTACTATTTTTTTTAAATATGCTATCATTAAAATAGGTGATAGAATGGATAATAAAACCTTTACAATTACTGATAAAATAAATAATAGAGCATACACCGCGAATGTTTTAACAAACATTACAATTAATAATGGCGAATATTGTATTTACACTATCCCCCAAGAAGAAAATACTATTGATATCTTTGTTTCCAAAATAGTAAATAATAAATTAGAAAATATTGTTGATACTAAGGAAAGGGATATAGTTAATAAAATTGTAAAAGATTTAATTGATATTAAATTTGAGAAAGGAGATTCATAATGGAAGAAAAAGAAACCTTTACTATGTTAGATGAAAACAATATTGAGAGAGAAGTTCAAATAATAACTATCACAGAGGTAAAGGGACAAAATTATATTGTTTATGCCATTGAAAAAAATGATACCGAAGATAATATTTTTGTATCTAGATTAGTAAAAGATGAACAAGGTAATGAGAAAATTGAGGATATAATCGACGATCAAGAAAGGTCAGAAGTTTTTGCTATTGTTCAAGATTTAATTAATGAAACAGAATAGTGAGTGAAATTATGAATTTATATGAAACTTATAAAAACACACCTAGCTATTTAAGGAATTACCAATTTAACACTTACAAAAGTGAACAAAAAAAAGAAATATTTACCAAGATGGATTATAGAGAAAAAAGAGAATTATTCTCTAGTTTTAGTTTGTTCGACTTTAATCTATTTCTTTCAATATTTGATATTTCTGAAATAAAGAATTTATATCAATATTTTACAAAAGATCAATTAATTAGTTATTATAATCGTCTACCACAAGATGCAAGAGAAATTTTTCTAGAAGATATAAAAAAAATAGAACAAGACATAGCAGATAAAAAACAACAAGCCTATGCAAGTACTGATAACTCGGTTGATATGATCGAGGAAAATAGTATGAACATTATAAAAGCAAGAGAAAATGTTGCTCTTAACAAACAAATTATTAAAGATAAAAAGGTTTTATTAAAAGAAGTCGATAAGAATTTAGATCATTTAGATAAAGATAGAAAAAAAGCCTTAGTTAAACAACTAAAAGTCTCTAAACCTAGCAAATTAGACTGTATTGGTTTTATTGCTAAATATCGAACGGAAAAATTAAAGCAAAGAACTGCTATCGTAAAAGATATAAATAATCAAATTAATAAAACCAATATGGATAAAAACGATGCTATTATTGCTAAAGAAAAAGCATCTAATAACATGATTGAAGAAGTGAAAAATATATATAATTACCAAGATACAATAGAATCAAATAAAGCAAATATTATTGAACAAAGGAAAGTTATTAGAAATACAGAGGTTATTATTAAGAATTTGGATAAGGCAGGAAGAAAACTTTATGGTAGAAAACTCAATAATAGTAGAATATCTAATAGGGATTTGATTTTAGCTCAAAGTAAAGTTAAGACTAGCCAATTATTGAATCAATCTGCCCAAGTGGAGGATCCTAAGAGGACCTCTAATATAGAGAAACCAGAGGAACCTATAGTGGATACCCCTAAAAGAGAAACTTCAGAAATTGTTTTTGATCAAATAAAAAAAATTGGGACCATGTTGGATAATGGAATTAGTTTTGATATGCCTAATTTATTAGGTAATCAAGAATTAATAAATCCCCTTAATGATTATGTTGCTAATACCAATTCAACTGTAATAATTATTACTGAAAAAGTATTAGAGGAATTATGGAAGAAACAATTATTAGAGAAAAAAAATACTGAGACCCTGGAGACTGGCCGAAGTCGTGTTAAAACATCAGGTTATGTTAAACTACCTACATTAATGGGATTATTATTTTTAATAACTTTAATATCTATTCTGATAAGCAAACTATTAATAAAATAAAAGAGTTTACCTAAGTAACTCTTTTTTTTTATATTCCTCTAAAGTTAAATCATTATTATAAATATAATTAGCAATCTCTCCAACATATCTTAAATGCCATGGTTCATAGTTATACTTGGTTATTTCTTCTTTATCTAAAGGATATCTAACAATAAAACCATATTTTGAACAATTTTGATGAACCCATTTTGTTTCTAACATATCTGTAATATCGTGTTCAATATAACAATTATCATCCCTATATATACAAAAATCAATAGCCAGACCTGTTTGATGTTCAGAATACCCTGGTTTAGCAACACTTCTAAAAGCATAACTAAAACCTCTCCCATTTAATAGTTTGTTATATAATTTTTCCTGATAGTCATAACTACGATAACCACTCATAACATCTATTTTATATCCATATAGTAGGGCATCCTCTTGCATCCTTTTAAAGTTTCGATATGTATTCTCTTCCAATAACACATTGCTTTTATATTCACTCTCTATTTCAATTAAATTAGCTTCGTACCCAGCAGGTATTTTATTATCTTTATTAACTAACAAAGAATAATCCATAAAACCTCCTACTATAGTTTATGCTTTACTTACTTTGGAGATACTTTTGTGATTTTTCATCAATTTCTTTGTCCCATATGGATAAGCAAAAGCTACTGTTATTATTGATTTATCCTTTGAAACAACAACACCTTCCCCATACTCTTCATGCCTAATTATTTCTCCTATTTCGTAATCAATTTCCTCCTTAGTATACATTTTATTCTTAATGATTTTTTTAACATTAGTTAACAGAGAACTTGTTCTCTTTTCAACATCCAAATATTTCTCATCAATTTCTTCTAGAAATCGACTAGGCATATTTGCCTGAATTTGACCAAATAGCATTCTTCTTTTTGAGTTAACTAACCATAATCTTTTTTTAGCCCTTGTTATAGCTACATAACATAATCTTCTTTCTTCTTCAATATTACCTTCTTGAATAGAGTTAAAATGAGGGAATATACCCTCCTCCATTCCTATAACAAAAACATTAGTAAATTCTAGTCCTTTAACCGCATGAATAGTCATTAAGCTTACTCTTTTCCCTGTCTCTTGATGATCTGATATATCACTTACTAAAGATATTTCATTTAAAAAATCCTCAAGGGAAATAACACCATATTCTTCCTCAAAATTTTTAGTTATTGATTTAAATTCATTTAAATTTTCCAATCTAATCTCACTATCTAAAGTTTTAGAGTCTTCTAGTTCCTTTTTTATACCACTCTTAATTAAAACTAAATCTACTAGTTCTGTTAAAGAAAGATTAGCACTTTCCTCAATTAATTCTAAAATTATATTCTTAAAAGATAATTCTTTCCCTGTTTCAATCTCTTCAAATAAGGATATATTTTTATCATTAGCATTACTTACAATATTTTCAATTGTTTTTTCTCCAATACCCCTTTTAGGTTCATTGATTACTCTAAGTAAACTAACATCATCACGAGGATTATTAATAAGTCTTAAATAACATAATAAATCCTTTATTTCTTTTCGATTATAAAAATAAAAACTACCTATTATCTTATATGGAATATTTTCTTTTAACATTGCTTCTTCTATTACTCTTGATTGGGCATTTGTTCTATAAAGAATAGCAATATCTTCACAATTTATTCCATTTTCTAATAACTCTTTTATTTGTTTAACAACATAATTACTCTCCTCTTTTTCATCTTCTGTTACTATATATTTAATTTTTTCTCCAAGATCATTATTACTCCATAAGTTCTTATCTTTTCTTTCTTTATTATATTTAATAACTGAATTAGCAGCCCCTAAAATCTTCTTAGTGGAACGATAATTTTCTTCTAGTAAGATTGTTTTACAATCGGGATAATCCTTCTCAAAATTCAAAATATTTTTATAGTTCGCACCCCTAAAAGCATAAATAGCTTGGTCATTATCACCCACTACAAAGATATTTTTATGTTTATCAGATAATAATTTACTTAAAACATATTGGGCTTCATTAGTGTCTTGATATTCATCAATTAATATATATTGATATTTCTTTTGATATTTATCTAAAATATCATTATTTTCTCTAAATAATTTAATTGGTAAAGTTAATAAATCATCGAAATCTACTGAATCATTATGATGTATTTTATATTCATATTTTTTATAAACTTCTACAATCGATTTATCATACTCTAATTTAGAAAATTTTTCTAAGGAAATTAATTCATTTTTAGCAGAACCTATCTTATTACGAATATTTTTAGCATTATAATATTGAAGGCTTAAATTCATCTCCTTCATTATCTTTTTAATAATAGTTAGAACATCTTCACTATCTAACACGATAAGCTTTTTAGTTAATCCCAAAATTTCACAATTTTCTTTTATAATTTTTAAACCTAAAGAATGAAAAGTAGATATTTGAATATTATGTGCATCTTTTCCTATTAAGTTAACTACCCTTTCTTTCATTTCTCCAGCGGCCTTATTAGTAAAAGTTATAGCTAAAATATTATATGGATTAATACCATTTTCAATTAAATTAACTATTCTATTAGTTAAAACTTTTGTCTTCCCTGAACCTGCACCCGCTAAAACTAACATGGGACCGTTAATGTGTTCTACTGCCTCTTTTTGTGATTCATTTAACTTATTCATATTATCCCACCATTCTCTATTAATTTTATCATTTATGAATTAGGATGTAAAGTAAGTTAACCAACAAATATACTGGTTTTTTTATCACTTATTTTATAATAAAGAATATACTAATTATGATTAAAAAGGAGGATAAAATGAAAAAAGTTATATCAATTATTATCATAATGTTATTAATTGGTGGAGGTCTTTGGTTTGGTCTTAAAAGGGAAGATAATTCTGATTTAACTAAAGTAAAAGTGGCAGAAGTAACTCATAGTATTTTCTATGCCCCTCAATATGTTGCGATAGCTAATGGATATTTTGAAGAAGAAGGTCTAGACATCGAACTTACTTTGACCCCAGGAGCGGATGTTGTTATGGCTGCTGTTTTATCAGGTGACGTTGATATTGGATTCTCAGGAACAGAAGCTACAATCTATGTTTATAATGGTGGTGAAAAAGATTATGTTATGACTTTCGCTGGTCTTACCAAAAGAGATGGATCATTTATTGTATCTAGAAATAAAATTGATAATTTTACCTTAGATGATTTGGTTGGTAAATATGTCGTCGGAGGTCGTCAAGGTGGAATGCCCGAAATGACCTTTGAATGGGCTTTACGTCAACATGGTCTCGACCCTAATAAAGATTTAACAATCGATACATCAGTTGCTTTTCCTGCAATGGAGGGAGCATTCATCGGCGGCACCGGAGACTTTGTAACTCTCTTTGAACCAAATGCTTTATCAGTTGAAAAGGCGGGTTTTGGTTATGTTGTTGCTTATGTTGGAGAGTTAGGAGGAGAAGTTCCTTATACAGCTTATAATGCAAGAAAAAGCTATATTGATAACAATCCTAAAATAATAGAATCTTTTTCTAAAGCTATCAATAAAGGTTTAGAATTTGTAAAAAATAATGATCCCGAAATAATTGCTAAAGCTATTGTAGAATTCTTCCCCGATACTACTTTGTCAGATTTAACTTCAATCGTTAAAAGATATAAAACAGGGGATGCTTGGAAAGATAATATAATTATCAATAAAGAGGAATGGAATCATATTCAAGAAATAGTAATTGCTGCAGGTAAACTAGAGGATTATGTAGATTATAATACTTTGATTTATTCAAAATACTTTAAAGATTATGAATAATGTTCTAATGATAAGGAACTTAACGAAAAAATATCATAGTTTACAAGGTGAAGTCATTGCAATAGAAGATTTATCTTTAGAGATTAAAGATACTGAATTTGTAGCCCTAGTAGGGCCCTCTGGATGTGGTAAAACTACTATTTTATCAATATTATGTGGGCTGGAAGACAAAACAAGTGGAGAAATAATCTTTCCTAATAAAAAAAATTAGTGTAAAATAATCTGGTACATGTTAAAAATTGGTTTGAAAGGAAAAAATAATGCGACTGCGTAATATTACAGGTGCAGATGAAGTAATTGAAAAAAGTAAATATGTTATAAAGGAACCACAAAAGTGGAAGGGGTTATGGAAATCTGTCTTTGAAAAAAATGCTCCCATATACATTGAGATAGG
>CAYWKX010000021.1:0-2083 GCA_964459185.1 uncultured Muribaculaceae bacterium
TTAAAAAAGGGTATTAATCGTTTCCGTTGGTATGAATATGCTTTATCATCATCAATTATGATAGTGTTAATTGCTACTTTATTTGGAGTATATGAACTACCAACTTTAATCTTAATATTCTTTATGAATGCTTTAATGAATATATTCGGCTTAATCATGGAAGAAAAGAATATGAATAATGAAAAGGTTGATTGGACACCATTTGTTTATGGTTCAATAGCGGGTATTATACCATGGGTAGTTATTCTCATGTATATGTTTGGTAATAGTAATCTTGAACTTATACCTTGGTTTGTTTGGGCAATTGTTATAACTTATTTTGTATTCTTTAATACCTTCCCAATTAATATGATTTTACAATACAAGAAAATTGGTAAATGGAAAGAATATATCTATGGGGAAAGAGTATATATAATTTTAAGTTTAGTTGCAAAAACGACTTTAGCATGGCTAGTATTATTCGGAGCAATGCAACCTTGAACCTTTATAAAGACAGAATCCATTATTTAAATAATAAATCATTGATTAAAGGGCAATTTATTGTCTATTGGATGCAAGCAAGTCAAAGAGTGTGCTATAATCACGCTCTTTCCTTTGCTATAGAAGAAGCAAATGATTTAAATCTACCATTAATTGTTTTATTCTGTTTAACCGATAAATATCCTGAAGCAAATAATAGACATTATCAATTTATGCTGGAGGGAATTATAGAAATAGAAGAAGAATTAAAAAAGATGGGAATAAAATTAGTAATTAGATTAGGGGACCCTATTAAAGAAGTTCAGGCTTTAGCAACTGAAGCTTCACTTGTAATAACGGACCGGGGATATTTAAAAATAGAAAGATATTGGAAAGAGCAAATTGCTAGTTTAATTAATGTTCCTTTAATTGAAATTGAATCTAATGTTATTGTTCCAGTCGAAATTGCTTCTTTAAAAGAAGAATATTCGGCTTACTCTTTAAGGGAAAAAATTAATCCTTTAGTGGATTATTATGCTAGAGATTTTAAAAATGAGGAACTTATAAATAGTTCTTTAGATTTATCTATATATAGTTTAAAGATTAATTTAAGTGATTTATCATTCTTAAAAATAGATCATAATATTCCTCCTAGTCGTTTTAAAGGGGGACATAGAAATGCTTTAAATAAATTGAATGATTTTATTGATAATAAAATAAGTAATTATGCTAAATATAAAAATCATCCGGAACTTTCTTTTCAATCGGATTTAAGCCCTTATCTTCATTTTGGACAAATATCTCCGATTGAAATATATTTGTTGGTCAAGGATTTGAATTCTGCTCCCTTTAATGAAGAATTAATTGTAAGAAGACAATTAGCAATAAACTTTGTTTATTATAATCAAAATTATGATAGTTATTTATCTTTACCTAATTGGTCTATTGATTCACTTGAGAAACACTTACTTGATAAAAGAGAATATATATATACAATAAGTGAGTTAGAAGAGGCTAAGACTCATGATAAATATTGGAATGCTTGCCAAAAAGAAATGGTGATAACGGGTAAAATGCATGGCTATATGCGTATGTATTGGGGTAAAAAAGTATTGGAATGGACCAAGAACTATAGGGAAGCTTATTCAATCTTAATTTATTTGAATAATAAATATAGTTTAGATGGAAGAGACCCAAATGGATACGCTGGAATAGCGTGGTGTTTTGGTAAACATGATCGACCATGGAAAGAAAGAGATATTTTTGGATATATTAGGTATATGAATGATAAAGGTTTAGAAAAAAAATTTAATATGGATCTTTATCTTGAGAAAATTAATAATCTAAATTAAAATTATTATTAAGGAGGAATATATGTATATTGAACTAAAGAATGTAACTAAAACTTATCAAATGGGAGAAGTAAAAATTAATGCTGTTAATAATGTTTCTTTTGGAATAAAAGAAGGCGAATTAGCGGTTGTTTTAGGTCCGTCTGGAGCGGGCAAAACAACTATTCTTAATATTCTAGGAGGCATGGATAAATGTGATTCTGGTCAAATTATTATTGATGATAAAGATATAGCTAAATATAATAATGTAGAGTTAATTAATTATCGTCGTC
>CAYWKX010000021.1:2093-2340 GCA_964459185.1 uncultured Muribaculaceae bacterium
GTTCAAAATTTAACCTCTTTAGAAAATGTAGAATTAACTACTCAAATATGTAAAGATACCCTACCAGCCAAAGAAGTTTTAGCAAGTGTTGGGTTAAAAGAAAGAATTAATAACTTCCCCGCTCAATTATCTGGGGGAGAACAACAAAGAGTAGCAATTGCTAGAGCTTTAGCTAAGAAACCAAAATTATTACTATGTGATGAACCCACTGGAGCTTTAGATTCTAAAACAGGTAAAAAAGTTTTAG
>CAYWKX010000021.1:2350-16353 GCA_964459185.1 uncultured Muribaculaceae bacterium
GCAAAAGCATTTTTAGCACTTGCTTTGGATGAGGATTTTGGAATAACAGTAGTTATTATTACCCATAATTCAATGATTTCTCAAATAGCAAATCGGATTATTAAGATGAAAAATGGTACAATCGAAGACATAATTATAAATCATTTTCCCCAAGATATTAAGGAGATTAATTGGTAATGAGATTATTATTTAAAAATACTCTTAAAAAAATTAAGAATTCTTTTGGAAGGTTCTTATCAATTATGCTTATTATTGCTTTAGGGACAAGTGTTTTTATGGGACTTCATGAAGCTACCACCGGAATGTTATACACTGCAGATAATTATTATGATAATTATAATTTAATGGATTTTAAGATTACTAGTACTTATGGTTTAAATAAAGATGATATTGAGTCTTTAAAGAAATTAACAAATGCTAAGAAAGTTATCCCCTCTTATTCAATTGATGTTTTAAGTGAAGGCGAAGCTATTAGAATTCATGCTTTAGAAAAGGAAGTTAATAATGTAATATTAGTATCTGGGACTATGCCTAAGAATAATAATGAGTGTTTAGGGGATTATGCTCATTATAAAGTAGGGGATATTATTACTTTTAATGGTAAATTTAGTTCTGATTTTTTATCAATTAATAATTGCAAGGTTGTGGGGACAATTAAGTCTTTATTATATATTCAAAGTGAAAAAGGTATTTCTAAAGTTGGTAATGGTCGTTTAGTATCATTTGTTTTTGTTTTAAAAGATTCTTTTACTATGGATTATTATACTGAAGCTTATGTTATGGCTTTGGAGGCTTTAGAAAAGAATTCTTATTATTATAATTATAGTGATCAGATTGTCTTTTTAAAAAGTGAATTAGAAGAGTTAAAGCCTATTAGAGAAACTATTCGTTATGAAGAATTATTAACTACGATTAATAATGAAATAATCTTAGCGAGGAAAACATTAAATGAAGAAGTAGGGAGTGCTACTTTAAAATTAAATGACACTAAAAAACTATTAGATAAATCTAAAGAAGAATTAACAATAAATAAAAATAATGGTATAACAGAATATAATAAGAATTATCAGGAATTAACTGATAATAAAAATAACTTACTTGCTACTTTAACTAGTATGGATTTAAATGAAAGTAATTTGAGTAGCTATTTAGATTCTTTATCAGCCCTAATTGATAATTTAGAGAATGATTTAACATCCTTAACTGAAGGGAGTAGTGAATATCTTACTTTACTTAATGAAATTAATGATTTAGTGAACAAATATAATGATTTAATGGCAATTATGAATAATTTAACAGAAATAAATAATAACTTAACTTTATTGAATTCTAATTATGCTAATTTTCAAACAGAAATTAGCTATCAGGAACGAATTCTAGAGACTTCATATCAAGAATATGAGGAATCTTTATTAAACCTTAATACTATGAAAGAAAAAACTGAAAGACAAATAACTGAAGCTCAAGAAAAATCAAGAACTTTAGAAAGACCTATTTGGTATTTATTAGATAGAACAAGTAATAGTGGTTATTCTAATTATAAAGAAGATGTTATTAAAGTTGATGCGATTGCTAAAGTTTTACCTGTCTTTTTTATCATTATTGTTATTTTAATGATTTCTAATACTTTAACTAGATTAATTGAAGAGGAAAGAACTGAGATTGGTATTTTGTTATCTAATGGTTTTAGTAAAGTGAATATTAATTTTAGTTATCTGGTTTATGTCTTTTTAGCGGGTTTAATTGGATTAGGAATTGGATTAACAATTGGATATAGTTTAATACCTAAAATAATTTATGGGGTCTTTTTAGCTAGGTACTATCTTCCTAAAATAGTAACGATAGTTAGCACTTTACCATTTTCCTTAGTTATTATTACTACTTTATTGGTTATGACAACGGTTACTATTTTTGCTTGTTACAAGGAATTATTAGAAACTCCTGCCTCTTTATTAAGACCTAAAGCTCCGAAGAGTGGGAAGAAAGTTATTTTTGAAAATTCTAAACTATTATGGTCAAAATTTAGTTTTATGTGGAAAGTAACTATTCGTAATTTGTTTCGTTATAAAAAAAGAATTGTTATGACAGTTCTTGGAGTAGCAGGTTGTACAGCTTTATTAGTAGCGGGTTTTGGTATTAGAGATAGTATAAATGTTGTTTCTAAATTACAATATGAAAATATTATTAAGTATGATAGTATGTATATTTTAAATAAAGGAGTATCCACGATTGATAATGATTTACAAGAGATATTTAGAAGTAATAGTGTCGTTAATCCTCTACTGATTAATCAAAATGCTTTTACTTTCTCTTTTGATAATAAGAAAGAGGATGCTTATTTGATTGTTCCGTCAGATACGATTGCTTTTAATAATTATGTAACTTTAAAGAGTACGTTATCTAATAAAATCATAAGTATTAATGATAACGGAGTAATTATTACCAAACAGATGGCTGAATTACTTAATGTTACTAAGGGGGATACTATTAATATAAGAAATAGTGATAATGAATTAGTTATTCTTTATGTAAATGATATTGTAGAGAATTATGTATCTCATTATATTTATATGAGTGCTAATTATTATAGGGAAATATTTAATCAGAATATTACTTATAATACTATTATTGCGGATGGTAAGGTAAATAATAATGTATCCCTTACGGACTATAATATTTTAACTGTTAACTATACTAGTGATATCTTAGAGACATTTAATAGTTTTGTTCAGGGATTAAATAAAATAATAGTCATGATTGTAATATTCGCTTGTTTCTTAGCTTTAATTGTTTTATATAATTTAACTATTATTAATGTTAGTGAGCGGAAAAGAGAAATAGCTACCTTTAAGGTATTAGGCTTTTATGATAATGAAGTATCTTCCTTTGTTTACCGAGAAACTATTATTTTGACTATTATTGGGATATGTTTAGGATTATTTTTTGGTATTTATCTCCACCATTTTATTATTGATACTGCTCAAACTAATAATATTATGTTTCTAAGAACAATAAAATGGGAAAGTTTTGTTATAGCAGCTTTAATTACTATTATATTTTCTTATATTGTTCAATTAATGATTAAAAGGACATTAAAAAAAATCAATATGATTGATTCGTTGAAATCGGTTGAATGATAGTTAAATGAAATAAAAAATGGTTAAAACCACATTCCAATTTCTCTAGAAAGAATATCATATTTTAGAAGATATGATAGGGGGGATTTATTATGTATCCAGTCGGATTTGGTTATGGTGGTTATGGTTGTGGTTGTGGTTACAATTATGGTTGCGGAGGCGGAGGCCTAGGCATCATATGGATTATTATTGTTATATTTATAATCTTTGCTATATTTAATGGCAGTTGTTGTGGATTTGGTCGTCCTAGATAAATTATATTTATAAAAAAAAGGTATCATTATGATACCTTTTTTTTAAAATTTACGATATAATCCAATGGCTTTACCAAGAATAGTAACTTCTTTTAAGATAATCGGATTCATATAATCATTTTCTGGTTGTAATCTAAAATAATCTTTTTCCTTGTAATATGTTTTAAGGGTTACCTCATTATCATTATTCATTGCTACAACAATATCGCCATTTCTTGCAGTATTAATTCTTTCTACAATGACAATATCTTTATCATAGATTCCAACATTTATCATTGAATCCCCCTCGACTTTTAAAGTAAATACTTCCTTTTTTTGAGGAATTAAATAAGTTGGGATTGAAAAGAATTCGTTAGGGACTTCGATTGCTTCAATAGGATTACCTGCGGTTATTTTCCCTAAAAGGGGAACGTTAATAACTTCCTCACTTTTTAAGTCATATTCATTAGGAACATTTAATTCAATTAGGTGATTACTATTTTTTCCTCTTCGTAAATAATTCTTTTCGATTAATTTTTGAACATGAGTATGAACAGTAGCGGGAGATCTTAAATCGAAATTAGCACATATTTCTCTAATTGAGGGTGGGTAATTATTTTCAGCATAATATTGTTTTATAAATGTTAATATTTCTTTTTGTCTATTCGTAAGATTATCATTTTTAGTTTTCATCTATACTCCTTTCATGATTATCTTAACACAAAAAATGTCAAATGTCAAACTTTTGTTTGCTTTTTTGCAAAAAATATTGACACGAACAAGTGTATGTAATAAAATAAAACTATAAGAAAGAGGTGATGTTATGAAATTTTTACAAAATAACAAAGGAGTTATAGTCTTCTATCTACTTGTTGTCATTGCTACTTTGGCCGTTGTTTATAATCCTTTTTATAACAAAGATAATAATAGTTTAGTTTATGTAGAAAAATAAAACATATCAAGTTTTAGCTCCTTGATATGTTTTTCTTATTGTCATTTGTTTATCAATATCATTTAAAATACAAAACTTCTTAACTGTCCAGTTAGGTTCAATTAAATCTTTAGGATCAGGATCGGTTGTAAGTCTGTGAATAACTATTTTTTCGTCTAATAATTCTAATTGATTAATAACAATATCAATATATTCTTCTTTGGTAAGAATATGGAAATTAGTCTTTTTATATAATTCTTCTAAAGGAGTATCCCTTAAGACATTCAACATATGTAATTTTATTCCATTTATCTTTAATTTATTTAAATATTTAATAGTGTCTAACATCATATGTTTTGTTTCAAATGGAAGACCATTAATAATATGAACTACTACTTCAATATTTCTAGCCTGTAATTTTTTAACCATCTTAGTAAACTGTTCTAGATTATGACCTCGATTAATTAATATAGAGGTTTTTTCATGAATAGTTTGTAAGCCTAATTCAATGACTAAATTAGTTTTTTTATTTAATTTGTTTAAATAATCAAGTACTTCATCGGTTATACTATCACATCTAGTGGCAATTGTTAAACCAATTACTTCTTTAAGATTTAAAATAGTTTCATATTTTTGCTTTAATTCAAGAAGGGGAGCATAAGTATTGGTATGAGATTGAAAATAAGCAATATATTTACTATTTGGCCATTTTCGATCCATAACTTTTTTTATTTTATAAAATTGAGTAATTAAATCATCATTAATATTACCAGAAAATTCACCACTGCCAGTTTTAGAACAATAAATACATCCTCCATAGCCTACAGTTCCATCAATATTGGGGCAAGTAAAACCTGCATTTAAATTTATTTTAACAACTTTAGAGTTATATTTTTGTTTGTTATGATAGGTAAGCGTATGATATCTTTTATTATCTAAACTATATTTAAACATAATTTCACCTAATTAATTTTAACATTTACTTTTAAATATGTAAAGTAATACTAAAATTGTAGTAAAATATATATCTTTTTGCTATAATTATTATATATAAAGTAGGTGGTAAAATAATGAAAAGAGGTTTATTTATTATCATTGTTTTCTGCTTGTCTTTTTCTTTTATTAATGAAGTTAAGGCTGAAGTAATTTCTAAGTCAGGATTTATTAATTGTATTGAGGATAATTCTTCATTACCTGTTAGGGATCTTCCTGCCATCGCGGGGACATTACAAACTAATTTAACATGCAATAGTTCAGTAAATGTTACCGACGATAATGCTGGGACAAGTGATGAAATTATTTGGTATAAAATTAAATATAATAATAATGTTGAAGGATATGTTAATTCTAAATATATAGCTTTTGATTATCTTGAAGCTGAAGAAAATTTATCAATTATAGATAATAAAGGTTATGTTTCATGTGTTGAAAATAATGAACCTTTATCAGTTAGGCCAAATATTGATTCATATGATACTGTTACATCTTTAACTTGTGATACAGAAATGACTATTATAAATAATAATGCTGGCTCTAATGCTAGATGTACAAAATGGTATGAAATAACTTCAGGAAGTTATACAGGTTATGTATGTGGAGATTATGTTTATCAAAAAGCTACCGTTAGTATGACTGAAGAACATATTTTGGAATATAAAGATTATTTACGAAGTGTTGGTTTTCATGAAGAATCTTATTTAAATTATTTGGTAGAATTACATTCATTGCATCCTAATTGGCAATTTAGAGCAGTTCAAACAAGAACTAACTGGAGTACTGTTATTGCTAATGAATATATTCAAGGAAGAAATTTAATATATAAATCTTTTGATGATGGATATCGTTCTGATGATTCATATAGTTATGATTATGCTACTGATACTTACTATAGGCACCCAACTGAAATTAATTGGTGGTATGCTTCAGAAGAGGCAATTGAATATTATATGGATCCTCGTAACTTCTTAAATACCAATAATATTTTTATGTTTGAGTCACTATATTATCAACCTTTATATCAAACAACATCTTTAGTAAGATCACTTCTTGATAGTAGTTTTATGCCAAATATTTATGCTAATACATATGGGGAAGCAAATCGTTATACATATGCTAATGATTTTATCGAGGCTGCTGGCACTTATAATATAAGTCCTATTCATTTGGCTTCACGTATTTTACAAGAAGGAAATAGCACTACAAGTATTACTTATAATGGTACTATTTATAATGTTTTCAATTTCTTTAATATTAGAGCTACCGGAACCAATCCGGCTTATCAAGGATTAGTTTGGGCTGCTAATATAACTGATCCCACTGGTAGTTATGGAAGAGCTTGGGATACCCCTAAAAAATCAATTCTAGGAGGATCTCAGTTTCTAGTTAACGATTATATTGGGGTGGGTCAAAATAATCTCTATTTACAAAAATTTGCTGTTTATACAACTAATCCCTCAGTATCATTATATTCGCATCAATATATGCAAAATTTAACTGCCCCAGTTACTGAAGGAATCAAAATCTATAGTTCATACAATAATTTAGGAAAATTGGAAGAATCATTTGTCTTTATTATCCCGGTCTATAATATTATGCCTAGTACTGCTGTAGCTAAACCTAATCCTGGGAATCCCAATAGTTATTTAAATTCAATTAAAATAAATGGAACAACTATTCAAGGCTTTACTTATAACAATACTGATTATATGGTTAATGTTCCATATAATACTACCAGTATTAATTTATCCGCGACGACGATTAATGCTAATGCTACTTTAAGTGGAACAGGAACGATTACTCTTGTTGATAAAAACACTATTAAATTACTAGAAGTAACCGCCGGTAATGGGACAAAAACTACTTATAATATTACTATTAATAAAGAGTCTTCTCCTATTAATACTTTAAATAATATTACGATAGATAAAATACCATTTACTTTTGATAAAGATACTTTAAATTATAATTTAAATGTTGCTTATAACATAACTAATATCAATATTAGTTATGAAAAAACAGACACAAATTCTACTGTTACAGGTCTAACTAGTAAAGATCTTGTAATAGGTGCAAATATTCTACAATATGTTGTAACGGCAGAAAATGGGACAACAAAAACATATATTATTAATGTTATTAGAGCTGATGCTAATGGAACAACTTTATCTTCAATTAATACATTAAATAGTTTAACTATTGATAAAATACCGTTTACTTTTGATAAAGAAACAATTACTTATGATTTAACAGTACCATATGAAACATCAAATATTAATATAACTTATGAAAAAGATGATGAAGAATCTAGTGTTTTTGGAGATACTAATGTATCGTTAAATCTTGGTACCAATAATACAACACTTCTGGTAATCGCAGAAAATGGTGAAATGAAAACGTATACATTAAATATTATTCGCGAGGATATGTCAGTGGAAACTGTTCTAAATAGTTCGGGAGTAAAATATAATACTAGTTATATAAGTGGTATCAATATAGGTACTAATGTTAATACTTTAATAAGTAAAGTAGCCTCAGTTAATAGTAATGTTTCAATTATCATAAAAGATAAAGATGATAATGTTATAACTGATACTGCCTTTAAAACAGGTTATAAAGTTATTATGACTGCGCTTGGAGAAACTAAAACACATGAAATTGTTTTACTTGGAGATATGAATGGTGATGGAGAAATAACAAAATCAGATATGTTGGCCATGCAAAAGCAAATATTTGGTTATAGTAATTTAGAAGGTGCTTATAAATTTGCCTCAGATATTAACAAAGATGATAGTACCAATAAATCAGATTTATTAGCTATGCAAAGACATATATTTGGTTATAGTTCAATAAAACAATAAGGAGTAAGAAATGAAAAGAAAAATATTTAAATATTTAATTGTTATGGTAATTGGGCTACTCTTTACCACTAAGGTAAATGCTGCGACTAGTGTTAGTGTATCAGCAAATAAATCTAATGTTGTTGTGGGAAATACAGTTGTAGTGACAGTAACCTATTCATCATCTAATATTTTAGCTCAATTATATGGAACTTTTTCCTATAATACTTCACTTTTTCAATATGTAAGTGGAAGTCAGCCCGCAATATCATGGGTAGATACTTCTGGTGAAAATGCTCATAGTAAAACCTATACTTATACTTTAAAAGCTATTTCTTCTGGAACTGCAACTTTTACAGTTGTTAATGCCTCTGTATATTTATTAGATATTGAAAGTTTGGATCCTGTTACTCCAAGTGTAGGTAGTGTTAAAACAACAGTAATTACCCAATCACAATTAGAGGCTAGTTATTCTAAAAATAACTATTTATCTTCTTTAAGTGTTGAAGGTCATGAAATTAGTCCTGAGTTTAAGAAAGATACTTTAGAATATACTGTCGAATTACCTAATGGGATAGAAAGTATTGTTATAAATGCTTCTAGGGAAGATTGGAAATCTTCAATCAGAGGAACTGGAACTATCTTGGTTAATGAAGGGGTTAATAAAATTGAGATAGTGGTTACTGCAGAAAATGGTAATGAAAAAATTTATACAATAATTGCTACTGTTAAAGAATTAAATCCTGTTGTCGTTACTATAAATGGGGAAGAATACAATGTTATTAGAAAAGAGGGTATTTTAGATTTACCAAGCTTAACATATGAAAAAACTACCACTGTTATAAAGGGAGAAGACGTTTTAGCATATTATAGTGATGTCACTAAATATACACTTGTTGGTTTAAAAAATAGCGAAGGTGAAGCTAATTATTATATTTATGATAGTGATAAAGAAACCTATATTTTATATAGAGAATATAATTTTAATGGTCTTATTCTAAATATTCAAGATATGAAGACTAGTATACTACCCTCAAAATATAAAAAATCAACGATGACTATCGATGATGATGATTTAACCGGATATGTAATCAATACTAATATTAAAGGTACATATGCAATAAAAGATGATGAATACCCTGATTTTTATCTCTTTTATGCCTTAAATGTTAGTAATGGGGAATCTGGTCTATATGTTCTTGATAAAGCCGAGAATACCGTTCAAAGATATAACGCTAGTGAAGTAGAATATTATAAAAATAAATCTGATACTTATTTTGTCTATATCATTATTTTACTTGGAATTATGGGAATAAGTATTACCGTTAGTTCAATTATTTTATTAAATAAGAATAAAATAAGTCATCAAAAAAAAAAGATGAGCATATAATGTATTATCATTAGGTAAAACTAATGAAAAGGAAAGATACGAGTGTTTTGTACCTTTCCTTATTTTTTATTGTCTAGCAATATATTCATCATAAGTAAGATTATTTTCGTATAAATTAGTAGCTAATTCTATACCTAAATAACGATAATGCCAACTTTCAAACATATAACCCGTAATAAATTCTTTATCTTCAGGAAATCTCAAAACGAAACCATATTTATGAGCATTATCTATTAACCATTTATATTCATCTGTATAGACAAAAGTGGAATTACTATTGCTTCCAACATCGACTGCTAAACCAGTTTGATGTTCAGAGAATCCTGGTCTAGCGGAATACGTATCCGCTACTGTTTGACCATCATTTTTAACATAGTAGTTATATAGTTCAGTTTGATAATTATAACTACGATAAGTAGAAGTAGCATAAATATATAAACCTAATGTATGCATATAATTACACATTTCTTCTAATGATTTTTTTGCTTCACTAACTAACTGTTGATTACCATAAGCACAATTTGAAGCAATTTTTTCTAAATTACTTGGAACAAAATCATTAGCTAATTTATGATATTTATTTACTAGGACCGTTATACTATTAGGATTAGTTATCTCTTCATAATTAGCATAATATTCAGTATCTAATCCTACATTTACATAAGTAACAATATTATGATAGTCTAAGATACTCTCATCAATTTCATTTTTATAAAAAGAAAATGATAACTTATTTTTATTATTATAAAATGCTAAATATCGGTCAAGATAATCTTTTTTAAAATAAGTTAAGGATAAATAATTAATTAAATCATTATTATAACTATAATTTAAAATAGTCATAATTTTATCTTCATCAAGAGATTTATACATAGTATTTATCTCTTCTTCAGAATAACCTATAGTTAGTAAACTATTAATATGATGAATAAAGTTATCAGAATTAACATAATCAATATTATAATATTTTTCTAAATACTTATGTTCAAAATCATCGGAATTAATTGCAGTCTCTACTGTTTTAGAATATTTTCTTTCTTTAACATAATCAAAGACATCTTCTTCTTTAAATAAAACAATTGTTTTTTCAGGATAACCTAGCTTCCAGCTCATTAAATAATTATTAATTAGTTCATGATTAAAATAATAAATAATAGGTAAGATTACTATTAATAAGAGAAGTTTGCTTCCCTTTTTTAATTTTCTTTTCTTTTTCTTCATTATTATCACCTAAGGTAATTATATAACTTTTTTAAACAAATTACTAGTAAATATTATTCATACTCATAATCCCATAAAGATCATTTATCCTTGCTATTTTTCCTTTATTGTAATATAATTTAGTAGGTGATAAAATGTTAAAAGTTAAAAATATCGTTAAAAATTATGGTAATTTAATCGCTGTAAATGACCTTAGTTTTGAAGTCAAAGATGGAGAAATATTTGGTTTATTAGGTCTAAATGGGGCAGGTAAAACTACAACCTTTAGAGTAATCATGGGATTAATTGATGATTATGAAGGGCAGGTTACTTTAAATGGTAAGAAAATAGATTATTCCATGACTGATCAAATAGGTTTTTTAACTGAAGAGAGAAGCCTACTTACCAAAATGACTATCAAAGATCAAATAGAATTTTATGCTGTTTTAAAAGGCATGGATGAAGAAAAAATAGATAAGAAGCTAGACTATTGGTTAAAAAGATTTAGTATTCCAGAATACAAAAACAAAAAAATTAAGGAATTATCTAAAGGTAATCAACAAAAGATACAATTTATTTCTGCAATAATTCATGAACCTAAAGTACTTATTTTAGATGAACCATTCGCGGGTTTAGATCCCATTTATGTCGAATTAATTAAAGATATAATAATTGAATTAAAAGAAAAAGGAACTAGTATTATCTTTTCTTCTCATCGAATGGAACATGTTGAATTATTTTGTGAAAAATTAGTTGTTTTAGTAAAGGGAAAATCAGTCTTACAAGGTTATCTTAAAGATATAAAGAATGATTATAAAAAGAAAAATATTATCGTAATTGGAGATATTAATAAAAAAGAACTAGAAGAAATTGAAGGGGTAATTAGTATTAAAAAAGATAAGGAAGAATATATTATTAAAATAAAAGATGAAAGTTATGTTAATCCTATCTTTAAAGAGATATCTAAATATCCTAATATCACTAAATTTAGTGTTGAAGATGCTAGTTTAAATGAAATATTTGTTAGTATTGTAGGTGAGAATTATGAAAAATAAATTAAAATATTTAACTAAGATAAGTTTAAAGAAAAAGATAGGAACAAAATGGTTTAAAATAGCTAATATCGTTTTATTTATTGTTGTGGCAGGTCTTATTAATATTGATAATGTTGTAAAATTCTTTGGGGGAGACTTTAATAAAAAAACAGAAATATTTGTTGTAGATAATACTGATTATGTTTATGAGTCATTTAAAAGTAATTATGAAGAATTAGGTAATTATATTGAAGATTTTTCCCCTTCTGAAATTACTTTATATACTGGTGATATTGAGGTTAAAAAAGAAGAATTAAAAGAAAATAAAAATCAAATTATTTTAATTGTTGATAAAGATGAAAATAATTTTATTAATGCCCAAGTCATTACTTATGAAGGTATAGATACAATTATTTATCAAATAATTACTACTTCTTTAAATCAAGTCAAAACAAATATAGCATTAAACTATTATAATATTACTTTAGAAAAATTAGCTATTATTGATACTCCTGTGGTAATTGAAAAAACAAGAGTAGATGAGGGTAAGACAACTGATGAAATGATGGAATTAGTTATGAGTGTAGCTTTTCCTATTATGATATTACCATTTTTTATGTTAACTATGTTCTTGGTTCAGATGATTGGGGCCGAGATAAATGAAGAGAAAACTACTCGTGGAATGGAAATAATTATTTCTAATGTACCCCCGAAAATTCACTTCTTTTCTAAACTAATATCTAGTAATGTCTTTGTCATAGTTCAAGGGTTATTATTACTTGTTTATGCTGGAATTGGGATAATATTACGTACCTATTTAGGAGGAGGTTCTATTTTAGGGGATTCTGCTGATCAAATAAATAGTGTTATTCAAAGTCTAACAGAAACGGGATTTATGTCTAATTTAATTTATATAATTCCTATTACTTTAGTTTTAATGATTGTTACTTTTGTTGCTTATTCTTTATTAGCAGGCATTTTAGCCTCAATGACAACTAATTTAGAAGATTATCAACAAGTACAAAGTCCGATTATAATTATCTCTGTAATAGGTTATTATTTATCAATTATGGCAGCAATGTTTGAGGGAAGTATTTTTATTAAAGTATTATCTTATATTCCCTTTTTATCATCATTATTATCCCCGGCCTTATTAGTTTTAGGTCAAATATCTATCTTTGATGTTCTAATATCTTTAGCTATTTTACTAGTCTTTATTTGGTTCTTATTTAAATATGGACTTAAAATATATAAAGTTGGTATCTTAAATTATTCCTCAACCAATTTATGGAGAAAAATATTCAAAGCCGCTAAAAATTAGCAGCTTTCTGCATGAGTGGTGGAATGGTAGACACGTACGCTTGAGGTGCGTATGATGAGAATCATAGGAGTTCGAATCTCCTCTCATGCACCATCTATAAAAAAAAACTAGACATTAAATAAGTCTAGTTTTTATGTTCAAAAGTTTTATAATTTTTTGTTATAATAGTATAAGATTATTATTAGTAAAAGTCGGGTGAATAACCACTAAATAGAATATTAGTTAGATAAATTATTTAAAATAATACTTGCAAAAAAACAATAATTATATTATAATTATTTAAGAAAATATGGAGATTAGTATGGAGAAATTTAAAAGAAATTATCTACCTTTTTTAGTAGTAATTGGATTACTAATTTTAAGTATGTATACAACTTATGCGATGTTTACAGCTTCAATTAGTCTTAATAATGTTATTAATTTAACGGCTGCTAGTTTATCTGGCGATACCGAACTAATGGAATATCAAAGGGTAACGGTAGCGACTAACAGTTACCAATTAGTTGATTTAAATATTGTCAACAATAGTGGGGAATCACTTTATTATGGTGCTTGGTATAAAATGATTAGCCCTAGTTCAATTAATGATGATATTGAAATCGCAAAATTATACGGATCTACCTATGGACCAACAGGAACAATCGCAAATTCGACTACCAAAACAGTGACAATTGCGATTGCAAATAAAACAGCTGGTAGTATTACTGTTGATATTGGTGTAGCGGCTTCTACTACGAGTAATTTAAATTTAACAAGTGGAAAAACTTTAATTACGGGTGAATGGACAATTCCTGCAAATTCTCCTAATTTAGCCGATGGAATGATACCAATCTATTATGATACCGCTAATGATGTTTGGAAGAAAGCAGATGTAACAAATACAAGTAATGCTTGGTATGACTATGACAATAAGAAATGGGC
>CAYWKX010000022.1:0-16000 GCA_964459185.1 uncultured Muribaculaceae bacterium
CAGCATTAGCCCATTTCTTATTGTCATAGTCATACCAAGCATTACTTGTATTTGTACTATCGGCTTTCTTCCATACATCAGTATTGGTATCATAATAGATTGGTATCATTCCATCGGCTAAATTGGGTATATTAGCTTCCACAGGTGCATTTGTAGCGTCCGCCCTTAAAGTAAATCTGAATGGTTGTCCTTGCATAGTGTTAGGATTTATATAATTTAAACCATCAATCCAGATATATAAGGTATAGGTATCTTGAGTTGTTGTTACTGGAACAGCATCAAGTAAAGTTATTGTGCCTCCTTGTGTTGCGGTAGAAAAATTACCTGAAGCCAGGGCGGTTGATGAGCTACCTTTATATATTTCCCAAACCAAGGATTCCTCTTTTAAGGCAGTGGGAAAAGTATTTAAATCTAAATATAAATTAAATTGTGAAACATCAAAGTTAGCTTGCACTGTAATTGTTTTAATAATATTCTCAGAAGCTTCTTTATATAAAGTAGGTATTAAATTGCCTGTTATATCTGTCCCGGCATTATAAGTAATAGTCATGTCCCCAACCGAAAAAGTCATTGTAGTATTATTACTTACCCATTGATACCACGCAAAAGTAACACCAATTGATAGAATCAGTGTTATTAAAATAGAAACTAAAATAAATTTCTTACTCTTCATAGGAAAAGCACCTCTCTATACTTCTAGCTATTTAAATTATACCATATTTCTAATTTTCTTATTAATATATTTAAAATACTAACAATTAAGATAACTAATAATGAGCCATCATTAATCGGAGTATAAAGTCTAATTAAGAAAACAAATAATCCAATTAAAAAACCAGAAAAAAATTGTCCTTTTTTTGTTAAAGGGGTAGTTATTGTATCTGAAGCAACAAAGACTAAACCAAAGATTAAAGAACCTTCTATAATATTCATTACGGGGTATGTTAAACTTATATTGTTAACTAAGGAATAAATAAAAGTAATAATTAGAATAGTCATTAAACCCGTAAAGGGAATTATTCCTTTAATAGATTTTTTAAATATTAAGTAGATTAAACTTAAAATAGATAACAAAGGACAAATAGCCCCAATTGAATCAGAAGTATTATTAAATAATAATTGGGGATTAAAATTAGTATAATCTATTTGCATATTATTTTTTGTTATTAAAAATATTATTAACCATCCAATTAAAGGGGGATTAACTATATTCTTTCCAAAACCTCCCATTAATAATTTTATTAATGTTATGAAAATTGTTACTATAATTAAGACTAAATAATTAGTATTAAGGGGTATTATTAAACCTAAGATTAGTCCTGTTAAATATGCATAACTTCCCCTTATTAAATAAGTAAATTTTTTCTTATCTTTCTTTATTAAATACCAAAGATATTCTGTTAGAACACTAATAATGATAGGTATTAAAATAATTATAATACCCCTTAACAACATAGTTGTATCATATTTCTTAAAGGTTATTACCAATATTCCATAGATAGAAATAATTAATAAACAAAGAAGTGTTTTAGTCATTATTTTAAAGGTCGAATTACTATCCTTAACAAAAGTCCCTTTTTTGATATTAAATTCTCTCATTATCAACACTTCCCTTTGCTATCTTAACACATTCTTTTACTTCCAACTTAGATGGACAAATATAAGAACATAAACCACATTCTAAGCACCTTCTAGGATCTAATCTCTTCAAGACTTTTTGATTCTTTAAATTTTTCATGATTGATACTGGCATTAAATTGACTGGGCAAATATTTACACATTTACCACAATTGATACAGATAGATTCTTCTTCTTCCTTTTCTTTTCTCAAAATTATAACACAGTTTAAATCCTTAGTAATTACTACATCATCGTTAGGTAAACTATTCCCAGTCATTGGTCCTCCGGCAATAAAGAAAACATCTTCTATTTTTTTATAGCCATCGATATAATGAATAATCTCATAAACAGAAGCACCAATCTTTACCTTAACATTACAAGGTTTATGTAAGGCATTCCCAGTAAAAGTAATGATTCTTTCTGTTAAAGGGCGATTATATTTTAACATTTCATAAATAGCGTAAATAGTCGAAACATTATTAACAATAACTCCTATTTCAGTGGGATAATATTTGTATTCTCTTCCTAAAACTTGTCTAACAACCTCCCTCTCCCAACCCGATGGATATATTTCTGATACACCACATATTTTTATATTAGGATAACTCCCAATATATTTGTTAAACTTATCAATTATATCTATATTATTTTCTTTTAAAGCAATAAAAGCTTCCTTAATATTCATTATCTCTAAAATGGCATCAATGCATTCCAATATTTCTTCTGTATATTCATCCATAACACTTTGATCACAAGAAGCATAAGGTTCACATTCAACTCCATTTATTAGTAAACATTTAATATTTCTTTGGTTATATTTAATGAATGTTGGAAAGTCACTACCTCCAAGACCTGTTATACCAGAGGTTTGTAACATATTTAAAAATTCTTCTTTGGTATAATTTGAAATATTTCTTTTGGCCCCAATTTTATTACGATATCTTTCTTTAAAATCATTTTCGATGACAATACATTTTATTTTTCTACCATTATTCATTAATTTCATGATACCTTTAATGACATAACCTGAAACTGAAGAATGTAGGGGAAAATTAATTTCTTCATTAATTGCTACAATATCACCTTTACAAACATAATCTCCTTCTTTTACTAAATGTTTGTAAGTAACTCCAGTTTTACTTTCTAAAGGTATATAAATAATCTGGGGTTTTACATATTTCTCAATTGTTCTACCTGTCTTTATTTTTTCATCAATTTTAATCTTTATTCCTCGCATAGATTACTCCTTATAATTATTATAACATAATAAACTTAAAAAAAAAGGTATTTGATACATATTTTAAAAAAACTAGTCAATATTATAACTGGGTGATAAAATGAAGAAAGAAAAAGGCAATCAAAACAAAAATTCCTCTAAAGATAAGGAATTAAAGAACAAATCTAAAACAAATGAAAATCAAAACAAAAATTTAGAGCAACAGGAAACTGATGATATGGAATGTAATTGTGATGATTGTGAATGTAAAAATAACCTAGATTAGGTTATTTTTTTTAGAAAAATAAAGAGACCGTTACTAATGCTAATATAACACAGACTAAATCCGTTAATAATCCCACGAGAAGAGAATATCTTATTTTTTTTATACCAACACTTCCAAAATATAAACCAATAATATAAATAGTAGTATCGGTACTACCTTGAATAACAGAGGCTACTCTTCCAATAAAACTATCTGGTCCATAGGTAATAAGTAAATTATTTAAAATAGCTAGTGAACTACTGCCTGAGATTGGCCTTAAAATAATCATTGGTAATAATTCACCAGGTACTCTTAATAATTTAAAGAATGGTTCAAGATAATTAGCTAAATCCATAATTATATTACTTTTTACTAAAATATTGATAGCTAAAAACATAGAGAAAATTGTAGGAAAAATAGTTAAGCATAATTTTAATCCTTCTCTTATTCCTTCATTAAAGCTACTAAAAATATTAACTTTTTTAACTAAGCCATAAATAATTATAATGATTGTTATTAAAGGAATTATAAAATTAGATATCTTCATCATATCTTCTTACCTAACCAATAACATAAACGATCTAGTAATAAACCAAACAAACAAGCTCCAAAACTAGTAATAATAGAGACTAATAAAATATCGGAGGGATTTGATGATCCATGTAATAATCTCAACGATATAATAGTCGTAGGTATTATTGTCACAGAGGCTGTATTTATAACTAAGAAAGTAATCATACTCCTTGAAGCAACATCTTTTTTCTTATTTAATTCTTGCAAAGATTTCATTGCTTTTAATCCAAAAGGAGTCGCAGCATTTGCCAATCCCATCATATTCATAACAATATTTGAAGATATAAAAGATAAAGCTTCATGACCCGGAGGTATCTCTTTAAATATTTTTCCTATAAAAGGTGATATTTTCTTAGCTATAATATTTAATAATCCACTTTCTTTTGCGATATTAATAAGCCCTAACCATAAACAAATGATGGGAATTAATTTTAAAATCATATCTATAGCAATACTTCCTGAAGTTATTATTTCATTATTAATAATATTTAAATTACCATTAATTAAACTATAAAATATTCCTATTAAGATAAATAAACCCCAAAGATAATTGATCATGCAAATAACTCCTTTAGTTTATCAAAAAAACTTTTTTTTATTCTTTCTCCTTTATAAATATAAATATTCTCTTTATATAATAATTCTTTATCTAAATATATTTCGTTTACTCCGACGATATCTTCATCTTGATAATTACTTTTCTTAATAAGTTTTATATAAGAAATTAAATTACCTACTTCATCATTTTTTAAAGGAATATAAACATTATTTTTTACATATAAAGTTCCTTTATAATAAGTATCTCCCAAAACATTAAACTTCTTTTTATTTAAAACTTTATAAGCAGTATAATTATCAAAAGCATACTTATATAAATCAAGATGTGTATCCCAATCATTACCATCCCTAATCGTTACCACCACAAAATTCATATTATCTGAAGATGCTGTCGTTACTAAAGTACGACCGGCAGCAATAGTATACCCAGTCTTACCCCCTGTTATATAATCATATTGTAATAATTTATTTTTGTTTGTCCAAATATAAGTCTTATAATTAGTTTTAACTGTGTGTTTCTTAGTTTTTACTATATCTCTATAAGTATTATTTTTCATTGCATAACTAGTAAGTAAAGCCATATCATAGGTTGATGAATAATTACCCATTTCATCATCCAACCCACTTGCATTAACAAAATTAGTCTTTAACATTTCTAATTCTTTAGCCTTATTATTCATTTTTTTAACAAACTCTTCTTCACTACCTGAAATATAATTAGCAATCATCATCGCTGCATCATTACCACTTCTTAACATTAAACCATATAATAAATCCCTTAAAGTAATTTCTTCACCAACTTGAATATATATTCCTGATCCATAAGACTTTAAAATAGATTCATCTACCACGACTACTTCATCTAATCTATTTGATTCAATAGCTAAAATACAGGTCATGATTTTAGTAATCGAAGCAATTAATCTAGGAGAGTTCATATTTTTAGATAATAATACTCTATTAGTAGTCATATCCATTAAAGTATAAGAATAAGCTGATTCTCCAATTGCGGTTATTTTAAGAGGTAATAAAACTATCATAACTATTAAAAAAATAATAACCTTCTTCATTATTTCCACCTATGAAATAGTATGAAGAAAAGTTATTATTTATTATTTAAATCTATATAAGTTACGATAATTTTTTATTTTGAATGCGAATCATATTACCCCATCTTTGTCTATCTTTAGGTATAAAAGCGGTTATCCTAAACAATGAACAAAGCTGTCTATATCCAAAACTCTCCAAAACACAGAAGAAAAGTAATTGACCAAACATTCCCCTTGCCATTGTATCCTTAAACATTTTTCTTTCTAATAAGACAGAGACAATTGTCACAATTAAATTGAATCCCATATATACAAATAGATACAAAAGGAAGAATTTAATATCAATTATTCCAAGAATAAATGATAATATTATGGTTACAATTCCTAATATCTCAATTATTGGCGTAATATATTCAAATAAGAAGAAATATGGATAACTTATCATCCCTATTGTACCATAAGTAGGATTAAAGAACATAAATTTACTTACCTTTAGACTTTGTCCCATTCCTACATGCCATCTTCTTCTTTGATTCTTTAATACCTTTAATTTTTCTGGGACTTGAGTCCAACATACAGCATCAGGAACATAGGCTATATAGTATGGTTTATTATTTTTATGATAAAAGGAATGTAATTTCATTATAAGTTCCATATCTTCTCCAATTGTGTTGGTCGTGTATCCTCCAACATTGATAACAGCCTTTTTATCAAATAATCCGAAAGCTCCCGATACTATTAAATTAGCATTTAATAAATTAAAAGATACTCTAGAAGTCAAAAAGACACGTAAATACTCAATCATCTGGAATTTAGCAAGTAATTTCTTAGGCATTTCAACTTTAACAACTTCCCCATTATCAAATGTAACTCCATTACTTACTTTAATATCTCCTCCTGAACAGATAGTATTATAATGTTCAAAAAAAGGTTCTACCACTTTATGTAACGAATCCTTTTGAAGGATTGAATCTGCATCCATACATAGAAATAAAGGATAACGACTAATATTTATTCCCATATTTAAAGCATCTGATTTCCCACCATTTTTCTTATTAACTAGTGTTATTCTAACCTTTTTTTCGTTACTTTCATAAACACTTAATAAAGCTTCACAAGGAACTGATTTCCTAATAGGCCTATGTATTTCTTGAAGATTAAAATAATCAATTAGCACCTCTTTTGTATTATCCTTTGATCCATCATTAATAACACATATTTCATATTCAGGATAATCCAAATTTAATAAGGAGTTTACAGTATCAACGATGGTTACCTCCTCATTATAAGCTGGTACAATTATTGTTATTGGAATATAATTTGTATCATTATATAGTTTAGTAAAACTCATATGTTCTTTTCTAATAAAGAAATCATCAAGGTTTAAGGATGCCAGAAAGGTATTGAAGAAAAATATTATTGCATAGATAAACATATAGATAAAGAAAAATATATTTATATAATAAATTATTATTGTTAAATCCATTATTATACACCTACTACTTTCTTCACTTTTCGACCCCTAATTTTCTTATTATCAATTTTATTATCTTTATTTAGTAACATTTCCTTAAGTTCTTTTTCATCTTCTTGAAGCACTTTTTCAATTAATCTATTGTATTCCCTAATTCTAATTATTCCTTTAGAAAATAGTGCATAAATATATATTTCTCTTGCATAATTATCTTTTATTTTTAATATCTCTTCCTTTTCAGTACCATTATTTAAGTTAATTAAAGATATCGCCGAATTAAATCTTACAAACCAATTCTTATCACTAAGTTTTTCCTTTAATTTATCGATTACTCTCTTATTACCATATCTTTCAATAACTTTTGCACAGATAGCTCTTATTTCCCATTGTTTATCATCTAAACACTCAAATATTATCTGATAAGCTTCTTCACTAATTACCTTCCCAAAATATTTAATGGCTGCTAAATTAAATTCTAAAGAATAATCTGAATCCAATACCTCAAAGATTTTTGATTTAGCATTTATATCTGAAACACTTGTAAAATAATCAATGATAATAAGTTTTATTTCTTCATTAAATGAATCCATATCATTAATTAGAGCCTCAGTTAATTTAGATTTATTCCCCTTAAACTCAGTTAGAAAATCAATTATTATTTTATTATTGAAATAATATTTGGTGGTATGTAATGCCTTTAAAGCCTTAATTATTACTGATTCATCAGTTGAATTTTGAATAACTCTTAAGGCATTATTCCTAGAATATAATGAACTATGATCCAAACATTGATAAGCATAATCCAAAGCCTCTTTACTAGTTATCTTATATAATGATAGTAAATATAGCGTATAACTATCTTTATACCTTTCCCTAACAACATGATTATTATGGATTACTCTATAATCGATAATCATATCTACATAAGCTTGTAGTTTATCACTATATCCATTTTTTTCAATATAATTGTTATAACAAGTATTGAATGCGACTAAACCTTTTTTTGTCAAAACTGTTTCCTGGAGACTCTTTATTTGATTTTTATTTAACCTTTTAAAATCATCCTTTTTCATATGATTATTAAATATTTTCCCCATTTTTTCTATTTCTCTAGCCACAACAGCATCGAAATTATTCCTTCTAATAAGATTATTAACAAAGTACGTAATTATAATTAATAAAACAAATACAAGTACAATAAATGTAGCATAAACCAGTAATACAGTCATTTTATTTTCCTCCTTCTTTCCAATAACTCTTTACAATATAATATGATTGCTTTAATCTTTCATTATATTTTTCACGACTTAAATTTGGCATCTCAAATGTCCCACTTTTAGTAACTATTTCTCTATCCTCTGTTTTAAGAGCTAAGGAGAAGTTAATTTTTTTAATCATTATCTCTTTATCCGTCCCCCCTATATAAAAGTCCCCCAGTGCCTTCTTGTTGATTGGATCTGTAACATTAATAAGTGTCCAAGGAACTCTAATTTCAACATAATCCCCTTCTTTAAAATA
The DNA here is from genome assembly GCA_964459185.1 of uncultured Muribaculaceae bacterium. Taxonomy (GTDB): domain Bacteria; phylum Bacillota_I; class Bacilli_A; order RF39; family UBA660; genus CAYWKX01. The sequence goes on from CAYWKX010000022.1 coordinate 8,274, forward strand.
GTCCGCTAGAGAATTATATTCTTCACTCTCAGGATTACCATTTCCATAAGTAAGTTTTCCTGTTTCATAATAAATGGCATTCTCAACAGAATTATTTTTCCTTAAAATAAATGGTCTACGATTAAGTAAATAGATTGCTGAAAATATACCTGAATTAACCTTAGGTATCTCCACCTCTTTAGCTAATAAATTCTCATTATATTTGTATAAATAATTAAATATATTATATCTATTATTTACTATTATCCTTGAGGTATCAATTCCCGTTAGCTCAATTATATATTCAGCTTTTACATTTAAATTAACTCCCATATCACTATAATAATTACTACCAAAGTGATTAATTGTATCTATTCCTATATATACTTGATTGTCAGAAAAAGACCAATCTTTTTTATGAACAAGAAGATACAAATATGACGTATCAGCTCTTACATTCAAGATTATATTTTTATCATTAATAATCTCTTTTGTATTTTCCCATTCCCCTGGATTACCATCAATAATAGCAAAATTGTTTTTATTCTTAGTTTCAAAAGCTAATAATCCAAATGATTCATCACTCGCCTCGGCATCGAACCAATAATTACTAATATCTTCATTAATATATCTTTCTAAATTAAAGCTTGAAATTCTCCCCCAGTTATCTTGAAAACTATCAATAAAAACCCCTTTAATATCTGATTCCCTTACAAGTTTGAGAAGATCTACGAGTAACCTACCTTGTTCATTTTCATTATAATTACCACGATCATAACCTTCACTTAAGTTAATTTTGGATTTACCCCTTGAGGAAGAGACACCGATTTCAGTAATAATAACTGGATAATAATAATATTTATTTATTTTTTTTAAATAAGCTCTATAAAAATTATCATCATCATCATCAACAATCATTTCCTCAAAATCCATAAAATCCGGATCATTAGGTTGAGCAACAAAACTAATAAAAATATTATCTTTAGATTTAGCTTGAAGTTTATTTAAATCAACATTAGAATGTTTTATTAAATTAGATTCATTATCGTAGGAGAACGGATCGATTTCTATTGTCATCAAATATGATAATAAACTATATTGTTTATATTTATTTATTTCATAGTTTCTAGTATATTCCAATATTTTAGTAACAAATACCTCAAAGGCTGTAGCACTATCAATACTATAATATTTCCCTGAAAAATTATTTATATCTTTGTTCTTAGCATTAGTAAGTGACACCAATTCAGGAAAAGTATTATTTCCAATTATATATCCTAGATTAAACTTAGAAATATCATTTAAATATATACCCTTATGTCTTTTATCATTTATAGATATTGCAAATCCATGAATAGTATCTATTGTCTTTCTTATTCCTTCCGTTATCTCTTTATAAAATTTATCATCAAAAGCATTGTGAGTAGAATCTATTTCCTTGGAGTTAAGAGATATTTCATGAATTAAATATATTGGTTCATCATGGGTTAAGTTATATTCATAAACTGCTTTATAAAAACCTGTTGGTTGAATATATGAAACTAAAATAGTATTTGCATTTAATTCTTTTATTTCTTCTAACCACTTTAATACCCTATCCTTACTAATATTTGATTTGTTCATCTCATATTTTGGATAATAAGAAGAAAGTCTTACTCCCCTTATTGAAAAGTCTTTATAACCATCAACAGTATATAATTTAATATTACCTTCTTCTACTTTAGCAACTGTACTTATTCCATCCTTTATCTCATAAGTAGATTTATTATTAATCTTATTTTGGAGGATATTTCTATATACCATAATATTAATAATAACAACAACGAAAAAGAATAATATTGTTACTACTAAATATCTTCTAATTTGCATATATATACCCCCTAATTTAATCTAGATTATCTTCATACCTCTTTATATTGTTAATGTTTTCGTCTATCCAAGTTAATCTCTCTAAAAGAAAACTTTTCAATTTTTCGACTTCATTTTCTTCCGTAAACATATCATTTTCCAAATTATACCATTTAATATAATTTCTTTCTCTAGCTTTGTCTAAATATCTATTAACAGTTTCAATTCTCTCTATTATTAACTCATCAGTCCAAATTGTCTTTCTATAATATTCATATCTTTTTTTATATAATTTACAAAAATATGGATCTTGAAATAACCTATTAAACCAAACAGTATTTACAATTCTAAATCCTGTTGGTTCATTTATCTCCTCATAATCACTATTCCCTAATGATAAATCAAAATCCCACAATGGTCCAGCGGTTAATTTTCCTCCAATATCCTTATAAAAATAAGTACTCACTTCCCCACCATCTATATTTTTAAAAATCTCATTTATCATTGCATAATCCACAAATGAATTAATATCAGTATATTTACGATATCCTTTTTTTGAATCCTTAAAGTATGATGAGTACAATGCCTCTTCAAACTCATTTAAGTAATCAATAATCTTTTTCTTATATGAATCCGTTATATTATTACTGCTTGGATAAGAACTAGTTATTACAGTTCTAAGTTTCGTATTACCCATTAAGTCAATAATAAAATTTTCCTCAAGACTCCCCCAGTTCGTTCTATAAATAATATCATTAGTCTTTATTTTATCCCTCGTTATAATAAAACTAATATCATTATATCTATCATCAGTTTTTTTTATATTTACTCTATCTTTCCCTCGTTCTATTTTTTCTATTAACAAATAGACTCCAAGATAATGCTTTTCATAAGATAATTCTTCCCCTGTATCATTTAAAAATATTTCCACGAATCTAGCTCTGGGAGAATAATCCATAACATCACTACCAAAACTATAAGCTAGATAATTACGTAGTAAACTCTTATCATTATATGATCCATTTAATACCCATTTACTATTTGAAGGCAGTCCTAAGATACTAACCTCATTTTTTTTATTATCATCTAATTCAAAATTAATCGAATATTGCTTTTTAGAAGATAAAATAGATGATTGTCCCCGAATATTAATAAGTATTTCCTCACTAATATCAGGGGAATTCATATCACAATTATCATATAAACTAAAATTTACTTTATATTTAGTCGACGGTTCAAAAACATTTATAATAGTCCCATCAAAATCAATCGGTGTGGTCGCCGTGCTAGTTTCTATTATTTGTTTATTTGTATCTATAACAATAATTGGTAAATCAATCTCACTTGGAGTATCAATCGTTGGTTTAAAACTACACTTACTATAAAGATGATTATTTCTATTTGGTTCCTTATAACCATATATAAATATTAATAATCCTAGTAATAATATAATGATGATTAAGAATCTAATTTTATTTTTGTTCTTTAGATAAATACTCATTATCCTAATATTTCCCCACTTTGTGCAATAATATTAACAGATTTTACTCCCTTAAACTTTCTTATTTTTTCATAACTATTAACATCTTCTTTTTTATTCATTTTAATTTGATACACTATTTCAGTAGTATCACCATTAATTACTTCACTTCTAAGTTTACAAGCTCGGTATAACTTAAATAATTCATTCCTAACCTTATCCACATCTTTAGTTGAAGTTTTAACTATTATTAAGAAAGTATCATCACCCTTCAAACTAAAACTAAGTATTATCGATATAACCGAGATTATTATTGTTCCAATCGATGCAATATAATAATTTGAAGTACCCATCCCTAGTCCAATACAAATTGCCCAAAATATATAAGATGTATCTCTAGGATCCTTTATAGCAGTTCTAAAACGAACAATCGATAGAGCTCCAACCATACCTAAAGATAAGGCCACACTGCTACCAATTATATTCATAACCATTGTCGTTATTAAACTAAGCATAATTAATGAAACATTAAACTTCTTACTATAAGAAACCCCATTATAAGTTATCTTATATGTAATAAATAAAATAAACGAAAGAACTAATGCTATCCCCATACTTATAAGTACTGTTGTTGGAGATATTGTTACACTTCCATCATATAAAAATTTGTATAATAAATCCTTCATTTTATTCCCCCTTTACGCTAAATACCTTTCAAAAATAAATCTAGCGTTTGTATATTTACTAAATGACGTCCTTGTTAAATGATACCTTGATAAAATAGTATTTATCCACCCTAATAGATATCCATCATACTTAACTTCGACCAAAGTTGTCTTAACCAAATCAATTGGAACTAATTCTACATCATCATCAAACAATCTGAAATCTGTCTCACTTGATCTTATATCAGTATCAATAGTAATTCTTATATTATTAAGTGAATGCATAAATGCTGTTCTCTTATACTCAATAAGGACCACTGGTATTAGATGATTAATTTTCATAATATTTCTAATTGTTTTAGCACAATTAGATCTATATTTATTAAGAACATTATAATTACCCTTAATAAGTTCTAGGGCATCATCCTTCTTGATTTTTACAGAATCCTTTATTTGATCATTACCATTTTTTCTCTTTATTTCTAATTTAGCAGTATCAGACCCGGTTGAATAAATTCTCAATCTAATTTTCTTTCTAGTTTCAATCCCCGACATTTTTTCATAGAAATCTGTATTTGCATAATTATCAAAATATAAAGATCTTATCATATATCCATCATTTTTATTATAAGGATCTTCTTCTAATGAATCCTTAAGATTTCTTTTTAATAAGGATGCTTCAAGATCATTTATCAGATATTTTAATTCTTGACGACTAACCCTTAATGTTTGCTCCATTTTACTACCCTCTTTTTTCCCCATCTCACATTAGAAATGAGTTATATGGGATTTCGTCGTTAGTATATCAAAAGTGTCTAATTTTGTCAATTAAATCTAACAAAATAAGGGCAATTATCAATAGTCCTTATTTTGATATATAACATAATTATTTAAATATCCTTTTACCTCATAATTATCTTTAACATATTGAATTATCTGATTATCCTTTTGATAGTTATGATTATTTTCATCTATCAAGATAAGATAATTAGTTATTTTTAAATCATGATAAATATCTTTTTCTCCTTGATAACCAAAATTACCCTTCATAAACAAATCATAATTCTTATTATATCTATCATTAGCAATCATATAAAAAACTGCATCACTATTTAAAATGATAACTTTATCATTACTATTTATGTAATTAGAAATCATATTTAATTGCAATAATAGACCTTGATCAATTACAAGATTTTCATAAATGGAATAATCATTCTTTTTATAGTTATCTAAATAAATAGATACCTTATACCCCGAGAATAATAACAAACAGAAAGATAAAACGAGAATCAAATAATTAGATTTTTTATTAATATTCCTTAACTTAAAATTATTAAGATAGATAACAAGAAAAACTAAGGTAGGAATTATTCCAAAAACTAAATGAGTCATATCAAAGATTGGATAAATAACAATTAGACTACTTAAGGAATAAAGAAGAAAAATTACTTCTTTTCTATTTTTCCTAGTAATTATCCTATAGACTACATATAAATAGAATGAAACGATAATTGTTAAGGTTGGTAATAAATAAAGACTAAATAGTTTATTACTAAAATTTCTCATTCCTAAAATAGTCAAATCAATAAAATATCCCCATAAGTTATTAAAAGTTAAATAACCAATAAATATAATTATAGGAATAAATATACCACATGTCCTTAAAACTAATTCCCTTCTTAACTTAATGTTTTCCTTTAAATAATACTTATAAATATATAACATACTTATACATACTATAATTATTATTAATCCTGTAGTCTGTTTATTTATAATTGTTAAACCACTTACTATCCCTATTAATAAGTTAATATTATTCCTTTTCTTTGTTTTAGATAATATTAACTCTAAATAAATAATTAATAAAATTAAGATATTCTGAAGGAAATTATAATCACTATAAGTAAAAGTTTCTATCAATAAAAACATTATTATCATCGATATAAATATATACATATAAGGTAATTTATATAAGGATAATATCTTATATATTAAAAACAAAGTAACAATAATTAAAATAATATAACTAATTCTAAAAACATATAAATAATTACCTAATAGTAATAAAATACTATTTAAATAAGGATATAAAGGTGTTGTAATAATATTAAAATCTTTATATGGTAATAATCCATTAACTATATTTCTAGCAAAATTAAAATTCCACAATTCATCTAAATTACCAATGTTTTTAGAAAAAATTAGAATAATTATTAATATAATTAATGATATTATAGATAAAATCTTTATTTTCTTACTCATAATTATATTATATCATAACTAAAATAAAATTGTTTTTTTTTTAAATTATGATATAATTGTAGTCCGAAGGAGGTAACTATATGAGAATTATTGAATTAACTGAAAAACAATTTGATAATTATTCTAAGATTCATAGCGCTAGAAATTATGCCTTAACAACCCAATATGCCTTGATGGAGAAAGATAAACATAATTATCAAATAAGATATCTAGGCTTAATAGATAATAATAATAATCTATATGCTGCCTCACTAATTTTAGAGTCAGAATTAAAAGGAAATTACAAAATGGGTTTTGCTTATAGTGGATTTTTAATTGATTATACCGATTATGAGTTATTTGCTATTTTTACTGAAGAATTAAAGAAATATCTAAAGAAATTAAATTATATATATTTAAAAACTAATCCTTTAATTAAATATAAAATATCTGATGAAAATAATAATATTATTCATTATGAATCTAATCTAATTGATAGATTATCTAAATTAGGTTATCAACACTTAGGATTTACTAACGAATTCTCTAGATATAATGTTATTCTAAAGACACCATCTGATATAAATAAAACCTACCAAAAGTTTAATCGTAATACCAAAAGAAATATCAATAAAGCAAATCAAATGGCTATTACTATCCATAAAGGAAATACTAATAACATTGAATTATTCTATAGTTTAGTAAGAAAAAAATTTAATAAACCTCTTGACTATTATAAAGATTATTTTAAATATTTTAATAATGATCATAATAAATCAGAATTATATTTTTCTAAAATTAATCCAATTGAATATCTTAATAATTATCGTTATTTACTTGATAAAGAACAAAAAAATAATTGGATGTTACAAGAAAAATTAGAGAATAATATAAATAATAATAATATCATTAATAAAAAGATGGTATCTGATGAGTTAATAGATAGTTATCAAAAAGAAATAAAAAGAGCTACCTTAATATATCAGAAATTCCCTAATGGTTTAGTCGTAGGAACTTCCTTAATCTTAAAAAATGATAGAGAAATATATTTTTTAGAGGATGGTTACGAAGATAAATTAAAAGATATTCACTCTCTACATAAGTTAAAATGGGAGATTATAAAAAAATATCTTAATGAAGGATACCAAATCTTTAATTTAGGACAAATATCCCCAAATAAGAATAAAGAAGATAATAAATATTATGGTTTATATCTATCTAAAATTGGATTCAATAGTCAAGTTATCGAATATCCTGGAGACTTTAACTTAATAATTAATAAAACATTATATAATATTTATTTAAAAATTAGCAAAATAAAAAAGCACTAAATTATTAGTGCTTTTTTTCTGGCTTATTTTATAAGCAAAATTCATCACGCAAGCACGGATCTCCAGGTAATGTTCGAAGCTGCATTCCCGAAGTAGGAGTCCGAAGCAAAAACGCCTACATTGACCCCTCCCATGATGTTTTCACCGCGACGAAACCAAGGAGTCGCAGCATTAACAAAG
>CAYWKX010000023.1:0-15358 GCA_964459185.1 uncultured Muribaculaceae bacterium
CTGCATATTGCCCCCATTTGTTCCAGGATAACCAGTCCCTGCTCGCCATACCGGGATTGCAGTGAATTAACATCCGCATTATATCCCTGATTCGCCGGCACTGTCTGCTGAAACGGGAGTGCAATTCTGGCCGTAGGCGCAGCGATCGGAGTGGGACCTGCCGAAACATCCTCCGTAAAATTATCCTGCAATTGAACCGTAACCGCCACTCCTGACCTGTTGTCAAGAAATATCGAGTCCACAATACATTTTAGATTTAACGGTACTGTTACTAATGGTTGTACTACGGTGTTAGCCGTACATCTGGCTTCCATATTAAATTACCTCCAATAATACTAATCCCTGATTTTTAGTAGTTTATCAATTCAGAGTACCACGGTATATACTGTGCTTTATCCTGGATTTGCAGCCATCTATCCAGATCCTTCTCGCGTGTAATCACAGCAGACCCGGATCCCGTGCTAACAACGTAATTGCTTTCAATAACAACACTGCTGCCATTTGAAACCGGTATTTTCGCCCCGCCCGGATTAGTCACGAGGGTATCCCCTTTAGGTCCTCCGTAAACCAGGCATATTCTTCCCTGACCTACGGTTAAAGTTTGGTTTTGACCAACGGGCATGTTAACAGCAGAAGTTGTAGATAAATCAATTTGCTGTAATTTACATTTATTCACACGGAAAACGATGGTAGCTTTTCCGAAAAGGACTCCCGCCGCCATGGTGTCCCCACCGTCCATGTTAAGCTGAACAATCATTTTGGGAGCTTGCATGATGGAATAAAGAAACCATGTTGGGAATTTTTCCGGAGAATCTTTGGGGTATTTTGCCCCAAGATATCTATATACAGGATCCGCGATACTAGCCTGAATTGCCGATGATCCCAATTGATACACCGGGGGATTAGTTGCGCCAGTAAAATAGAATTGACTAAAATACGGCCCCATCTTCATGCCAATTGATATCTGATATACGATATAATTTGTGGCCGGATACATCTGTAATGTTCCTGCCTGTGCAGCAGTTGGATGAGGAACACCGGGCAATGTGGGACTGGAATCATTAGTAAGGTCCAGATCCACATGGTTACCATTTCTGATAATACGACTAACAGGATAGTCAACCAACATGGTATCCTGACTGACTACAAACGTTTTTCCTGAAGCCCAGCCAGTTTTTATGTCAGCAGGGAACTGAGGACTGAAACGGACCCAGGAGCCTTTCTGAAGCTGGACATCTTCCAATTTCAGCAGCATTTGCCCCTGGTGGGTTAAGGGTGATAAATTTCCTAACATGGCACTTCTCCTATTTATTCTCTCATCTCTTATTTCAGAGTGAGCCTGTTATTTGGAATTGTAAAAAGGCGGCCAAGCGGATTACCGCACTAGCCGCCTTTTTAGTTATTAATTAATGTAAAGGTACTCTTATTCGCCGTCAGCTTCTGCTACGAATTGCAACGCCGCAACATCGGCTGTTACAGCAACCGCCCAGGTGTACGGCAGTACAGGACCAGCTCCAGCATCGGATTTCATTACAGTAGCTACAATTGCCCTTTCTCCGACATCCCAGGAACAATCAATGAATTCAGAGCTTCCCGCAGCATCTGCAAAAGGTTTTTTCATGCTAACGTAAGCCCTGCCTGGATTACCATTTACGACTGATACACTACCGCCGCCTGCTACAGTGTAGGTATTGACCAGGTTAGCGGTTGCAGTCAATTGTGTATTCGGTACTACGGCATTGATTGTGAATGTTTCCGCCTGACCGGTTGCATCCTCAATGACACATACCTGACCAGCTATAAAACCGGTAGTATCAGTCATTGGGATAGCGGTAGCGCCGCCGGTTGCAGTCCCAGTGATCAACCTGGTAAGGTCTACCACTGTAACTACGCCGCCAAGTCCGGTATAGGTATTGACAAGATTGGTTGTCGTAGTCAGTGATACCCCAGCTGTAACTGCCTGGACAAAAAGAAGTTCGCTGTTCCCCCCACCGGTAACCATGATCTGCTGTCCTACCATGTAGCCATCCGTATTGGTCATATTAATTGTAGGAGCGCCAGCTGCGGCAACGCCGGTTATGGGTCTGCTTACGACATCTCTTTTAACCCTGGCAAATTCATCCATAAAAAAGGCGAACTGCGCTTTAGTTGAAAGCGCGGGACTCGCTAATGCTTTAATTTGTCTCATCGGATCATGCCTCCCAAATATTTTAAATTGGGCCAGCCACTTTCATCTGACTGGCCCAGTTAGTTTATTCCCCTGATTACAGAGTCTTATTCTGTACCTGACCGGCCATAATACCGATCAATTCAAAGTTGGTGAAACCGGAAATGTTGGGCATGATGTTAACTGCAAAGGCAGTCTGATGCGGGATAAGAATCGGTTTTTCAAATCTGAAAATTGAGATATCGTTATCATCACCGAAAGTTCTTTTCAGTGTCATGGCCGCGGGCTGCGCCGGAACTATATTTGTCGCACCCTGCAGAGTTACCTGTATACTTTCAATTTTCGGGGTGTAAGTTTTTTCAATTCCACCGAATAATACCATGCCTCCAAACGGAGAGCGTCCCTGGGTTGTCTGCAACGGGATAATGGTACTCGCTACACCAGCAACCATTCCCGGATTATTCCAGGAGAAAACTCCACCTGAAGGGCCGCCATACAGACCCAGGGCGCCAACGCCAACGGCAGTAAAGGCACCGTTCAGGAAAACATTACCGATATCCTTTGGTCTCAAAGGCCAGATATCAAATTGCGGGCCGGAAGCCAAAATGCCAGCGTATTCAGCGCTGCCGCCGGCTGCCGCCCCCAAGATTCTGATAAGGGAAAGCACTGCACGGACATCTTCAGCAATCATATTTGCAATAGGGTGAGATACATCACTCCTGAAGATTGTGTCTACTTTATTAATAACTGCTTTGACCTGAGCACCGGTCATGTTGGCAACTGATTCAGGCACTGAAACCGCACCAGTTTTTATTAGTGCCGTATCAATAGCCAGGGGCTGACCAGAAGGAGCAACTTGATCGTAAAAATTCCCCGTGGATTTATTGAACAGATCCGCCTGTTCCATGGCTGACTTCATGACAATACCCATAGTAATCGTCCCTCCCAATAAATTATTTCTTTCATCAAATAATCCGGAGCACGGATTACATTAATTTGACGAACAATCAACCTTTATTATTTATGAATTGTTAGCCAGTGATTAGCCGAGCATACCACGTCCGCCGTACACCATCTGCGGTGTAACCACGGGAGACGGAGGCACGGTATCAATTGGTGCCGGGTTTGGTGTTTCCAGATAACGATCCTGTTTTACATCCCGGGAAACATTGCTCATACGTCCATTAGCGCGAGCTGCGTTGACAATCTCCTGGGCTTCACGTAACGCGGAGGCAGCATCCCCTGATACCATGGTAGGAGCTGTTCTCTGAGATTGAACCAGATTGAATAACTGACGAGGAACATCATATATGAAACCATGGCTCATGTGTTCAAACCAGGTATCATATCTCCGGAACCATCCGAATTGAGACGCCAGGGTAGAGAGCAAACCAACTCCCCAATAGGTCCAGAAACCAGCTTTCTTGTAGAAATCTTTGACCGTCAGGGATCCGCTCGCGATTCTCTTAGCGTCCCACCAGCCGGCCATAGTTACTACGCCGCCGTAACCAAGTTCACCTAAATCTTGCATCCTTAACATAATAACTACCTCCTGCTAAAGATCGAGTAGAGCGAGTACTCAATACACAAAAGAGAGGGCGAACTCCGATTGCGTACCGAGTCTCGCCCTCTCTTACTATTAATTAATAGCTTAATCTTTACTTTACATATTTGTCAATATGTATTTCAAAGATTATTTAGATTTTTTTAATAAGAACCGCAACTAATGCCGTAGCTCCAATAACAGCCCCGCCTATAAGCCACCAATTAGTTTTCCCTTGATTATATGGCTCTGGAGCAGATCCACTTACCGAAAAATACGCTGCAGTGCTTTCTCTGTTGCTGGCATCTCCATAAAATACATAGCTACCGTTTACCGTTGGGGCATTCCAATTTATATACGCATTTCCCATGATACTAACGGCAACCGCGGGTCGGTCTAAAACAGTTTCCCCGGTATCTATATTGATTACCATGAATTGAGTACCGCCGATGATCTTATGAAAGAGATCATTGCAGAAAAGTTCTACGGATGTGCCAGGACGAACAGATTCAACAGATAAATTATTCTGCTTTACCATGGCGGTATTAACAGCTCTACCTGAAACCGAAACCGGCTCACGCAATAGCCTGTAATATCTGTTTCTGTATCGAGGGGAGAGTATCGCTGCCTGTGCGATTAAGGATTTACTTTGTACTGACAACATTTCTCGTCCTCCCTTTGGCTGTACTTGTGGCCGGCTTATTCTTATCCTTGTTTTTAATTAACGCAAATGCACCGATTGCCGTAATACCGGCGCCTACCCCAATTATGAGAGGCCAATTCGTCCTCTCTTCTTCTGTAGATGTTTCGGCATTTTGTATAATTACAGAAAACGATTTCGTGATACTATCTCCATTTGCATCTGTAACCTTGATAGTTACTGACTTCCCGGTTGTTGCTAATTCTGTGGGTGTTCCTGAGATTTTTCCTGCAGTACTCAAAGAAAGACCCGTAGGTAAGCTACCGGAAACAATAGACCATGTGTACGGAGTTGTACCCCCGCTCGCCTGCAGGGTGTATGAATAGACTTTACCCTTTTGTCCGCTGGTTATTGAAGTCGTAACAATTCCCAGTGCCCCGGTTGATCCGGACGAATATATACTAATGGTATATGTATCTCCAACTGGTACCCATTCTCCTGATATAGCAGTGGACCTGCCTACACTTATGACATACGGTCCATAAACCTGAACCCAGTTCTGACTTATTTCCGTTGTACGGGCAACGCTGATTACATACGGTCCGTAGACTTGAACCCAGTTTTGACTTATCGCTGTTGTGCGGGCAACGCTGATCACATACGGTCCGTAAACCTGGAGCCATGTGCTACCTCCTGAATCCTCTCCGCTGGTTACCATTTGATTATTGGTCCAATCATAAGTGTGAGTTCTATTCTCTGTAATAAATACACCATATAAATCCCGACTTTGCAGCATATCACCGTAATAGTCATAAACCAAATATCTCATATCTACAGTGCTAACACCGTCCGGGATATTACAAAGCCAAGTGGTCCCGTTGGTTAAATTTTCATCAGGATAGTATGCGTCATTGTTGGCATAAATCACCGGAAACCAATACGTGCCTGGAGAATTTTTAATGCCAAAATATACAAACATGGGTTTCCCCCTTTACCAATTGGCTCTTGTAGGCAAGGTTGACGGGTTTAATCCATCGATTAACCACATCTTGAAGGATAATGCGAGCGCACCTGAACCAGCCGGCATGGTATTGGTCGGAGTTGTACCCTCTCCGTTTAATAATTTACCAACCCAGTCAAGCGAGTTACCTCCGAATATGCTCGTTCCAAGAAGTGTATAATTAGAAATTGAACCATCGCTCGAAGCGCACGTAACACAAATTGTCCATGTTCCGCCATTTTGATTAACGGCACTAAAACTAGCATAAATATTAAAATTGGCTCCTACAGGGATACTGGTAACCCTTACGCTGCTTCCGCTAAGTGTTACCCAGGCATCTGAAATGGAACATGATCCGGGGACAGGGGTACCGGTATTAATGCTAATATTCCGAGACGGAACGTATAAACCGAGTTCGTTAGAAACGTTTCTTCCGGGGCTGTTTACCTTTTGCGGGGTATTGAATATTTTGGCGGCAAAGGCGGGGCTGATTTTAGTTGCTTCCCTGATAATGTCCATTGTCTGCTTACTAGGCATGTATTTATCCTCCCCTATAAAAGATCAAGGCGGAAACCACAAGATTTCCGCCCTCTCTTACCTGTAATATTATAGTAACTCAATAAATTATGTCAATAGTAAAGGTAGTTAGGGTTTACTTATTAAATAGCCGGCCTTTTGATAAATAATTTTGGGTTTACTGTAACTAACCAAGGACTGATTAACAGGTTTTTTTTCGTATTGACCGCCGCCCTGTATTCCTAAACCGTAATTATATACGTTTTCAGTAACTCGGATAGTATTATTTTCTTGATCAAACCAGATTCTAAGATGATGAGCCGGGCAAAAGAAGTTGCCAATTATACTATATGGACTGGGGCAAAGAAACACCGCCTTATCTGCGACCCTAATACATTCATTTACCGCCATTTCCATATCTGATATTGAATTCATGTGTTCAAGTGTGTGTGCATTATAGACAGCACCAAAAGTTTTATTCTCAAAAGGCAGCTCCCTCTCGTCCGCCATTACTCCGCCTGGTATTTCGAGTACTGCGGGATCAATGTCTACCGTGACATCCCCGTTTGGAGGATCCCACCTTGTTCTTTTCATACCAACAACCAGTAACGGTTTTCCCACTTCCTGACAGTAAGATCTACATAAACCATAAAAACCGTGCCTTTCACCATACTCTTTCAGGGTTAGAATACTCTGATAAGCGAAAAGGCATCCAACAATGCCAGTAAATATTTTCCACCCGGTTTTCATACTAACTTCTTACCATTTAAAATTAGGGTCAGAAATATATTTGTCAAAAGCTCCCATTTGAGCAAGCTTGATAATCTTGGCAGCGTTTTTACTAATTTCTGCAGCTAAGGCAGGATCCCCGTCTTCTTTTCCGGATGTATGGTGAGATGATTCGTGAATTGTTGTTTCAATCGCAGACTTTGCGTGATAAAGTTGCTCTCTGGATATGAATTGTTCCTTAGTTGCCCTGGAGTAAAGCCCCGCTGTCCGGGTCCGGTCAGATGCGGGAGGAATAATGGCCGCGAATGGCCCCCGGTGTGTTCCGAATGTTATGGCTTCGGCAACCGCCTTGGCAAGATTCAGATTTGCAAGCTGAGTGGGAGACAAATCTGAATCCGGCACCTTTTGAACATCTTTTAATCTTTCCTGTGATTCAGTGATAAGATCTGTATCTGTCTTGATAATGCCCTTCACAGAATTGATAACATCGTCAGGTACCGTCTTTGACCTGTAGCCCAGGTGTTTTACCGCTTCATCTAATACTTCGCTGGTCCGGATTACACAAGGCACCTTTTCCCCTGAATCGGAAATCTCATAATATTGATCGTCCCACCAGGCTTTCAAATTTTGCGTGTCAAGTTTTAAGTTAACATTATCCATTTTATATATCGAATCCTTAGACATTCTGTAAATCTCGCGGACACTATTTTTACTAATACTCTCAAAGGGTAATATTACAAATCTTTGAAATGTATCTTTACCCTCTTTGCCACAAGGAGGAAGATCTCTTCTTACTGCGAAATAGGCTAACCCATCTGGTTTTAGCAGGCTTTTTATTTTATCTATAACGTCAAGTTCCTGATGGTCCGGAATTACATTTAAGACATAATTACACGTTATAGTATCGAAGGATCCTTGCGGGAGATCAGGCTTATAATATGGATCATAGCATTCCATACCATACCAGCAACCCTTGCCGCTGCCGTAATCCAGTGTTCTGCCTTTCAGTAATGCATTCTCCTTAAGGTATGTCAATGGTTCAGGTGGAACAGTTCTGGAAATTGCTGTTTTGTAACCGATAACGTCTGTTTCTGTACCCAGTGTTTCAGTGTCAAATTCCTCTTCCTCATCCTCTTCCTCGTTATCTTCGGGCTCTGCAAATCCCTTTTCCCTCATCATTCTATGAATATCGCCGGCCGAGTACTCCGGATACGGATACTTTTCACGAAGTAATTTCATTTCCCTGATATATTCTTTCTCTGAAAGCTTTTTGAGTTTTTTTGTTTCAGGTTGATTTTGCATATTACCAGATAAAAGATGAAGTACTACGTCTGATATTGTTTGTTGGTATAGAATATTATCCGGTAATCTTTGCCCCCTTCGTATCCCATCATAATCGCATGCAAACTGTAATACTGAGCCGCTTTCGTGTTGTAGGCTAATAACAGACTCAATGGCAATTACTTTATCTAGCCTAGTTTTAGCATTTATAAGTTGCTGTACTAATTCAGGTTTATCTAAATTGATAAATATTTGAGGATGTATTTTCAATGCTAATTCTTTGACTGAATCATATAAATCATCAATTATTCTATCACTAACTTTATTTTGCGCGCTAGCCTCTGCATACACTGCGTATTTTGCGATTACCGGTAATATGCAACCGCAATCATCTAGTCTTGGTGGTATCCTACCAAATGGATACTTGCTTTCCCAATTAATATTCACATCCATCTAATTTACCTTTAGTTCATTAATTCTTTCAGAAAAGGCTAAATCTATCTTATCCCTCCATCCGTCTCTTTCTAATGTTTCCGCCATGTATTCAGGTGAATCCGGAAGCCACGATCTTCCATTATTTGTCTCAAGATTAAAAAATCCGCCCCCGGGCACATTCCTTCCGCCCTCTTCATCAATCTCTGCCCCTGAAGGAGGAATATAGTAAATTGCCGGCTTTAATCCGAGTTTCTTTACCCTCTCGTTTTCTTTCTCCAATGCATCAATAGAGATTACGGATCCTTCGGTAATTACCGTATCACCTGAATCGGTAATAGTAACATATAAAGATTCGGGTGAAGAGTCTCTATCCTCGAAATCTTCCGCCTGTTCTTTTGCAAAATCCTCTTCCACCTCTTGTTTGAATGCTAAAAATTCTTCGTCAGTTGGACCCCTTCCGTATCCCTTGATGAATAACCTTCTTATCATTTCGTTGTAATCAGAATGAGAAAAAGGTTTATAGGTTTCCGGATTGTAATTTTCGGTACACGGATAAATGACATTACCGCCGAGTTCTTTTATCCTCTCTTTAATCTCTTTGCTATGCTCAATCTCTTCCGGATAGATGTGATCATATAATTCAGCTGTCTTGGTATCACCTTCAATTTTTGCAACCTTTGACCTGTATTTATAGTCCAATTCGGCCTTAATTTCTTCATCCAGGCTTCTATTCAAATCACGGAGAATGACCGCCTTACCAGTCCTCTTCCAGGAGACACCTTCATTGTTCCTATGGATTAATATCTCTATGTTTCCTTCCAGGAGTACCTCTGCTCTTTCGGGTATATCATCCAGAACTTTGATGACTTTCCCTTTTGACCATCGCCCTGCAGCATTTTCCGCGAGGACCTCGTCGTCAATGTTAATCCACGGACGAAGTGATTTAAAGTACGTTTCTGGTAAATGTTTTTTCTTTTTTTCTTCGTATTTAGGTATATCACTGGCGTACACTAAATATTGCCCGCCAAACGGTCTGACAATTGTGCGGTAGTATCTATCGCGGAAGGTCTGCGCTTCCTCATTAGCT
The DNA here is from genome assembly GCA_964459185.1 of uncultured Muribaculaceae bacterium. Taxonomy (GTDB): domain Bacteria; phylum Bacillota_I; class Bacilli_A; order RF39; family UBA660; genus CAYWKX01. Next base: position 9,399 of record CAYWKX010000023.1, read on the forward strand.
TCCATGCGGGTAGGAAAGCTATTTTCTAAATTATACAGAATCCCCTTTTCTTCGATTGAAGGCGGGGCACCAGAAGTCAATCCAAAGGCCTGCTTTTTGTAAGGTTTCAGTGCTGCAATTTCTTCCGGGTACTTCTCTTTGTAATGGTACTCAAGTATCCAGATTTTACGATCTTCCCTTAGCTCATCCCAACTTAATACAGCCTCAGAAAGTGGATAGGCGGTGCTTCTTAAAATGGCTTCCCGGGCTAGCCTGGGTGTAGCATCCCATTTCTTTTTAGCAAACTGCATTTGGGTTTCCAGTTTCCTGAGTGACGGCAATAATTCAGTTTCCGGCATATATCCCTGTAGACGTTTATTCATAGGGAGTAATCGCTGTTTTTGTAAATATGTGGTAGCTGCTGCCTCAGCTGGTTTTTTGAATGCAATAGCAAGTACTGTAATCCCGGCTACACCTATTAATAGAATAGGAAGGAGAGATGAGGTGATTTTTTTGATTTGAGTAATTCCGAAGGCAACAAGTCCAATAACAGCTAATGGTACTATAATTGGAATTATGGCCGGTATTAAACCTATCGATCTAACCCCTACAGTTCTATTGGTTGCCTTTTTACTTAATATAAATTGCGTTATATGGTTTCCATTAATTAAACTATAAACCGGAAAAGAAGTACTGTATCCTCCATTATTGGCATTAATGACTATTTTGGCTAAATCATTTTCGGTAGGCATAGCAGAAGTACAAACTGTAACTCTATAACTTGCGCCACGGTTTAAATCTGGTACGATATTTAATATAGCATTACCAAAATCTTCCATATTATTACCAACCAATTTATAAGCCATGTTATCCTCCTTAACTTTTAGACCAAAATAGCATTTGCTTACTATCAAGAGCCCTTTCTAAAATTTTTACTTTTAGTTCAAGCTCGCGAATTTTTTTGCTTTTTCTGTCAATACCCTTTTATGTTTTCTGTCCGGTAAAAAGATTAAGTTGTCAGGGCGATTATCATCCTTAATCCCGTTAAGATGGTGAATTACCCATCCTTTCGGTAATTTTTTATTATTATGTTCTTCCCACCCTTCCATTGGGGGTGATCAGGTCCAGACAAAAAATGGATTATTCTATTACCTTTTTCCCAAGATAATAATGAACTTTCAGATTGACTCCTAATGGGTATCTGATATCTAATTAGTAGTTTTTTAACAGTTTCTTCAGCAATGTGATGTAATTTACCAATTTTATCCATACCTACACCTTGAGTGGTGTATAAATTTACCAATTCCTCCTGGGTAATAGGTATCGGCTTCATCCTCTGTTTTACCGGTATATTGTTACCATGGAGAATATTATATATTTTTCGATGGCTAACATTAAACATACCGGACAATTCCTTAACGGTATGGTCTTTAAATAGCTCTATTACTTTGGGTTCATCAAGTAATATTTTGCTACCAATCTAATCACTCCTTCTAGTAAAAAAGAGGGCGAACATAGGTAATTGTTCGCCCTCTTAACCTTGACTAATATTATATCACCATTAGTCAATTTCTAACATATATTATGTATCATCTGAAACCGGCTGAGAATCTGGTTGAGAATCTGGTTGGTCCGGTTCGTCTGCAGGAGTATGACAAAGCGGGCATTCCGTTAAGCCAGGGAAGTCTTTTTTTGCAATCGGAAAACTCTGTTTGCAATGTCCACATGTGATAGATACTATTTCATTACCCTTTTTATCATCTTCTGTTACTTCTTTGGTGCTTAAAATGAGATTGGTAAGATATTTATGTAATGCGATTAACCATACGCCTCCGTCTGCACCCTTCTCCATCAAAACCTGAAACAAATCAGGACGGGCTTCAGCGAATATTTCTCCTAAAAGTTGCGGCTTCACGTATTTAACGTGTTGTTTCCATGATGATAATTCAATAATTATATCCTGGGGAATAACAAAGAATTCCCCTTCCTCTAACATTTTATTGAATTTTTCCGTATCGATATTCTTAAGACCCTTAGCAATCCCCTTGCAAATATCCTTTTTATAATATTCAATAGCGAGAAAGAATGTGAATCTATTGCCGGCACCCTTGAAACGTTTCTTCATTGCCTCAACGTCAATAGGCATCTCTATACTACCTCTTCTTCTGATTCATCTTCCGTGCCCATGTTTTCAAGTGCTTTAGCGCCTTTTTTGATCAAATCCTTTATCCCTGTTGCAATATCCAGTTTTGTTTGATGATTCTCTTCCTCGTGTTTTTTCTTCTGCTGATGATCATCCAGCATGAAGAATTGATCAAGAGATATAGCCACCTGTTGACCGCCAAGTGTAGCATTAATCATCATTGGTGTAGTTGGTGGGGCAGCTGGCGCAACAGGCTGTTGTACTGGGGGTTTGAGAATTATGGGGGCTCCGGGTTTCCATTCCTCACTTGTTCCGTCCGAATCATGTACGATTATAGTCCGTACCGATTCCTTTTGCACTGCTGCTGGAGCAGGTGCCTGGATAACTACCGGTTCCCCAAATTTCACCTCTTTGGTACTTCCGTCCGGCATAATAACCCAACTGCTAACCGGTGCGGCTGGCTGTCTGTTTCCTCCTAAAATCAAGGGTTTTGAGGGATCAAGTTCCTGCAGCGCCATAGTACCATCTTCCTGGGGTACCACTATTAACGGTTTGGGGGTTCCGTTAGAATTATTATTGTTGGAAAAGTGTTCCTTTATTAAATTCATGGTACGTCCTAATTGATCGATTGGATCAATTGGTTCAGATGAATGCGTCTGGGCTACACCTGCAGCGGTCCTGGCTTTAGCCATTACGCGATACCTGGCAATTTCCATAGCTTCAGCATGAGTCATTCTTCCTGTAACAACTCCCACGTTTACAGGTAAGTCATCAGCACCTATATCCCATTCTATGGTTTCTTCTGCCCGTTTTTCCTCAGCTCTTTCCCTGGCTTTCTTAACAAACTCTATACTGTTTGGGGTTTCAACATCTTCAATATCTAGAGGAACAGGAAATCCAAGGTATACGCGCCACTTATTCCACCAAATATTTAATTTATCAGCAGGGATACCCATATCACCCAGTGCATTGCGTACCCATTTGATATCTTTATAATTTCCACCTTTGAAAACGTAATCCGAAATAGCTTCCAGCATTGCAGCGTTAATCCCAATTGTTCTGCCATATGATTCAAATATTTTCTGAGGTGTTAGGTTTTCACTTTCCATAGTAGGAGGGGAAACCTCGTGAATACCCTCAGGCGTTATCATGTAACAGTTACTCTCGTCTTTCTCAACGAGTCCCTGGTCGCCCATTCTTTTCAAAATAGTGTTAATCGCATTAGGCTTAACACCCATTTTTTCTGCAATTTGACTCATTGTTAAAGGTACAGTTTCTCCGTTGAGAGCACTTAATACGTCGAGTTTTGTAGCCATTTTATTCCTCCTTGGAAGAGGGAGAGAATCCCGGGAGCAAAGCAAGAGAGGGCGAATCCCTAACTATGCAGCCGGTATCTCGCCCTCTCTTATTTTGAACAGTATTATAGAACATGGTGAACAAAAAAACAACATTAGCTTCGTTTACTTTGATTATGTTAGTTCACACGTTTTACTGAATTTACTGACATTCCTTCATTTATTTAAAGTCATTGACAGAATATTGCATCAAGGCTAATATTTAAATGAGGAAGGAAATGCCTGAGAATTATAAAGCTCAAAACAATGCCGGAACAAGCCTGTTCATATCAGGTGTGATTGCATCTTTTTTAGCAGGTGCTATAATCTGGGGCATACAGGCTCTTTATAGTTCCAGCACAGAGAGAACTTCCAATACTTCTACGCCAACCAATACTCCAGTTATCTTTTTATAGAATAAACTCAGGAGCAACAAAATGGGATGGGGCTCAATAGCTGCAATTGTCCTGGATAAGATACCTCTGGAGAGAATCATTTTTCGTGAGAATAACAGATCACAAGACAGGGAAGAACTGAAAAAGATTGTCGATATTATCAATAAGGACCGCTCTGAACTCGCTAAATCGTCTCAGCAAACAGCTCGAATTATCTCTATTGATGCACCGAAAAAGGTACTTCTCAAGAGAAATAACGGTTCACATTCTGACGTTACTACTGAAGAAACGGTAAATTATCAGAATCGTGAAATTGCTAAACTCTTATTACAAATCGAACGTCACGCTAGCCAGGGGATGAAAATCAATGGCCGTAGCTGTGACTGCCTTATTAAACATCTTCCTGACCTTGAATCATTGTGCGAAGAAACGATTTCTATGGTAGATAACCCTGATATCTATCTCAAGATGATTGAATGGGGTAAATACATAGGTCCGCGTGGAACTCCTGAGGCAAATGATAGCGGTCTTTATACCAGTGAATATCCCGCATATGCCCGCCAGGCCCGGAACTTCCGAAAGGAAATACTTGGCACCCTTGATTATAATGCACTCTTTCAATCCGATCCCACTCCGGAAGAGAAGGTTAAAAAGGAAAAGCCCGTGAAACTAAAGGAGCCGGAAATCCCGGTTGAAATGGCTGAGAATTCACCTAATCCCATAGCTGCTATTGAGAAGTATTTTCCGAAACCTGTAGAAAATGTTACTGAAAATGTTACTAATAATATTACCGAAAAGGTGCAAATTGAGGCTAAAGAAGAGGACAATATGAGAGAAAACGACGAAAATATTAGTGAATCCGAAACCGAAGATGCCCCTCCTATTGCCTCTAATGGTACTGTTTGTCCTGACCTTAAACCAATGGCAGAATGGCTCGCTAATGAAGATGAGGAACATTGTCATTCATGTACCCTGGCAATAACCCTGCCGTGGTATTACGAAGAACTGGAGAAGCTTGGGAATAAGGATTTAATTGACGAATTAGAGTCCATTCAAAGAAAAGGCATTCCGGTTGATATTGGCGAGGCAATGGATACGGTTAAAGAGAAAGTACCACCTGAAGTTAAGCAGAGGCTTTTGGAATTTGACTGTGCGACACAGAGCTTCGAACAATAGTTTTATTCTTTTTAGGATTATGTAATTCCATCACGACTTCCCTGCCGCAATCCGGACAGCGTATTTTTATGCCCGTTAATGACTTGGCAGCTGAGGCGCCTAATGATATGGCGCAAATAAATGCACCCCGCGAAATCCTTGCTCCTGTAAGAAGGGTGAATGTCTCGCGAGCTTCTTCAAACAAAGCAGATTCATAGTCCGATAACCAGATAACCTTGCCTTTTCCCATTGCTATTTTTAGCCTTAAACCTAAGTTTTCTATATTATAAATCTATTGGTGTATGTTTACAATTATTATTATATTGCTTATAATTTCTTAAAACATAACAGGAGGAAATGAAATGCAAATCGTTAAATCTAACGGATCCCCTACCGTCAAATCTCTGCGCCGGGCCTTCGGTATTCAGGCTCATCGTCCCAGTGGTTTCAATGCGTGTATTGCTGCAGAACTAAAGGGCAATAAATACGCTACGCCTGCCGTTGGCACGGGTGGAAGACACAACAAACAGGTAAGAGATGATTTTAAAGCTGCTGTTGCCGCTTGTAAGAAAAAGTAGATTATCTACTGTTCCGATTCGGAAAACATTTTTTGAATACGAGAAGCCAGCTTTCGATCTTTACCATAAATTAAAGGCCTGAAGCTGGCTTCTACTTTTGCTAAATTTTCCTTTTCTCTTTTATAACAATTACGACATACTCCTTTTATAAACCGCACATCGGTTTGGCCGCATTTAGGACATACATTGCCTTCTGCCTTTTCCCAATCCTGTAAGTTCAATTCCCTTTTCTCTTTGCGCTTATGATGACGGTGCGGTGAAATAATATTCAAATCAGGGTCAACACGGTGCAGCCGGTCCGCTAATTCACTCATTTTTCTTCTGGCCTGTTAAATTCCGGGTGCCGGCACTGCATTATATAATTATACGAGTCACA
>CAYWKX010000024.1:0-12559 GCA_964459185.1 uncultured Muribaculaceae bacterium
CTTTTAATCCATAATATTTATCATAGCCCCAATTTTTATAATTAGCTCCCCTTGAATAGAATTCAGAAGTGTTCATATGGAAAGCATTAACAACATATTCTTCTTTTTTAAACAAATTAGCCATAGAATAAGGGAAAGCATTTTTATTAAAAGTATAAGCATTTTGGGCATACGATAATGGTGTAAGTAATCCTGTATTAACAGCAAATTCTGAATTGAAAGTAGAACCTCCACCATTATAATAAGAATAATGATTAACGAAATCAAAAGAATTTTTTGTTAAATTATATAAATTAGGCATGATATCTTCTGTTAACATAAAACTATCAATACCCTCAAGTTGTAGAAAAATAACATTTTTACCTTTAAATAAACCAGTATATTTTGTTATATATTCTTCTTCAACATTAGAATATACTTCCTCTAAAAAAGTTAATTCTTCTTCATTATCAGTTTTTTTAATTTTAACAAATGTAATATAAAAATTTCTAAAACTATATTCAAAAAATCCTGAGACTCTCATACTTTTATTATTATCATTAAAATTAATATAGATATTACGGGGATTTCTCCAAGTATTCCAAGTAAGTTCCGAGTTGGCCTTTCCTAATAGAAAAGGTGTAATGGTATGAACAATTGCAAAAGCAATTACTACGATTAATACTTGTTTATGATTAGTTTTATCTTGATTAGGTATTTTTTTAAAGCCAAATATAATAGAAATGATACAAAGAGTAGCAATAACATACACCCAAGGATTACAATTCTTAACTGCATCAGTTAAATAAGTGCTGCTTTCAGAAGCCAATTCTAATAAATTAAAATCAAAGAAATTTTTTGTCATTGAATAATAGACATTATTGATAATAAAAAGTATAAAAAAAACAGATGTAAAGAATAAGTAAATATATTTTCCAATTTTTCTCTTAACTGATAAACAAATGCCTATAAATAAAAATATCCAACTAAGGGAAAAAAGATTTGGGACTAATCTATAAATACCAAAGAAATTTATTTTATATCCAAAGCCTCTCGTGGCTATATCGAAAATAACAAAAGGAATAGTCATAATGATAATATTAAGATGCTTAATAATTAGATTTTTTAAGTTTATAAAACAATCCTTTAGGAAGTTTAATACTTTCACATTTATCACCACATTCCCAATTATATCATTAAAAAAATAATATGTAAATAGTTGATAAAACAAAAATAAAGTGATATAATACAGGGGGTATTAAGAGGTATATATGAAAAAAATATTAAAAAGCATTAAGCCTTACTTAAATATAAAACAACTAAGAAAGATAATAAAAACCAGTTTTACAAACTTTACATTTTTATGGTTTTTCGTTATATCTTCGGTAATTAATTCTACATTGCTTAGGGTATTAACACTTAATAATATTTTTAATTTAATACCTTTTTTTGTGGATTTAGGAATAGTCTTATTAATTGCAAGTTTTAGTTTCTTAATAAAAAACAAGAAAAACCTCCTATATTTTTTAATGTGGTCAATTATTTTAACTGCAATTTGTGTTATTAATTCAATTTATTTTACCTATTATCAATCTTTTGTATCAGTATCATTACTTGCCACTTCAATATTTATTAAGGATGTTGGTGATGCCGTTGTAGAAAATGTTTTTAAATTTAAAGATATAATCTACTTGTGGCAACCAATATTCTTAATTTTAGTTTATCGTAATTTATATAGAAAAAAACGTTTTATTAAATCTGAAAATACAAAAGGTGATTTTAGAAAACATTTTATATTACCGGCTATTATTTTAATAATAATATCTTTCCTCATTAGTCCAACAAATTGGGGTAGACTATTTACATTATGGAATAGAGAATCAGTAACAATGACTTTTGGTATATATATATATCAATTTAATGATTTAATTCAGAGTTTGCAACCAAAATTGAATAATCTATTTGGCTATGACAAAGCTCTAAAAATAGTTTCTGAATATTATGAGGAGAACCAATATAAAGATAGAAATAACAAATATACCAATGTTTTTAAAGGAAAGAACATTATCTTTATCCATGCTGAGAGTATTCAAACTTATACTATGGGGTTAACCTTTAATGATAATGAATTAACTCCTAACTTAAATAAATTAGCTGCCGAAGGAATAAATTTTAGTAAATTTTATTCACAGGTTGGGGTAGGGACTTCTAGTGATGCCGAATTTACTTTAAATACTTCACTACTAGCTTCTTCAAGTGGGACGGTTTTTGTTAATTACTTTGATAGGGAATACATAACTATTCCAAAATTATTAAAAGAAAAAGGTTATTATATCTTTAGTATGCACGCTAATAATGGTGATTTTTGGAATAGAACCGCGATGCATAAAAATATGGGATATGATATCTTATATGATAAATCATATTATGTTATTGATGAAACAATAGGATTAGGTCTATCAGATAAATCATTTTTTAGGCAATCCGTTCCTATTATGAAATCCATCTCTGAGAGCCAATCACCATTTATGGCTACGATGATTATGTTAACTAATCATACACCATTTAGTGATTTGGAATTAATGGATGAATATCCAATGACTTGGAATGTTAATATTGAAGGAAGAGAAATAGTTCGAGATTATTTAGAAAAAACAAAATTAGGTAACTATTTTAGATCGGTTCATTATGCTGATCAAGCTATTGGTCAATTCATTTCCGATTTAGATGCTGAAGGATTATTAGATAACACTGTTATTGTTATATATGGGGATCATGATGCAAGATTAGACCAGAAATATTATGATATTTTATATAATTATGATCCTTATACTGATACTATTTTAACAGAATTAGATGAGGGATATATTAAGCAAAATGAATATACTTATGAACTTAATAGAAGTGTTCCTTTCATTATTTGGTCAAAAGATCAGCAATTTGGTGTTAAAGTTACTACCCCTATGGGGATGGTAGATATTTTACCTACTTTAGGAAATATGTTAGGTTTTCATAGTGATTATCAGTTAGGGGAAGATATATTTAATGTACAGGATAATACTGTTGTTTTTGCCAATGGATCTTATTTAACGAGTAAAATATATTATAATAGTCAAAAAGGTGAAATATATTCAATTGATGGGGATGCTGTCGATGAAAATTATGTAAAAGAAAGAAACGATTATGCAAATAATTTAATAAAGGTATCAAATTATATTATCAACTATGATTTAATAAAAAAGATAAAAGAAAAAGAAAAAACTTTAAATGGTTGAAAAATTAGTATTTTGTTTAATTTATATATAGTAGTATAAAGGAGTGAAAGGCTAATGATTAAATTTATAATTTGTGATGATGATGAAAGAACCATTAATAAGGTAGACGTAATTATTACTAAAATAATGATGCCGTATGATTATGATTATAGGGTTAACAAGTTTACTCATTATACTAAAGGGTTAAAAGAAATAATAAATTTTAAAGGGGGACAGAAAATTTATATTCTTGATATTGAAATGCCCGGCATTTCGGGTTTGGAGATTGCTTCTGAAATTAGATCCAAGGATCTTGACAGTATGATAATTTTTTTAACAGCCCATCCAGAATGTAAGAATGATATTTTTTATTCGAGGTTATTAGCAATTGATTTTATATCAAAATATCAGTTACCATCGGATAGATTAGAAAGCACTTTAGGATATATTGTTAAGGAATTAGATAAACATAAAATATTAAAATATACATACAACTACGCTACTTATCGGATATCATATGATGATATATTATATATAGAGAGGGTGAATGTGAATAAAAAAAGTACAATCTTTACAATTGATGGGCAAAAATATGATACAAATAAAACTATTTCTGAGCTAGAAAAAAAATTAGGGGCATCCTTTTATCGATGTCATAAATCCGCGTTAGTAAATGTTTCAAAAATAAGGAAAGTTAGTACTTCAGAGAATGAAGTGACCTTTAATAATGGGATGAAAATGAATATTATATCTGACCGTTATAAGAAAGGATTAAAGGAATATGCCGGAGATTATTAATTATTTATTAGGCGGAATTATTATGACACTTACCCCTATATTATTTGCTAAGATAGTTTTAAACAAAAAAATACAGGTCAATGTTATTGAGTTTATAATTATTTGTCTTTTTGGTCTAATAACATATGTATTGTCGTTCGAATATTTAGAATCTACGATTAAAACATTATGTATGTTTTTAATTAATATATTTCTAATTAAGTTTTTATTTAAAAAAAGTTATGGAAGAGCATTAATAGTAGCATTTTTATATCTGGTTTTATTATTAATCCCGGATGTTTTATTATTGGTAATAGCAACATTGGTTATTGGAATAGACAAAGAAATATATGCCGAAGTCTTCGCAGGTACTATATTAGCTAATTTAGCAGTTTCTCTACTATTAGTTTTAATTACTTTTTTAATGAAAAAAATTCTTAGAAAAATAATGAAGTATAGAATGGAGGAAACCAAAAGACTAATTTTATTCTCCATCTTTACTCTAGTATTTGTAGTTATTGCTTTCAATAAATTTATTAATAGTTATGGGGTAACAGGCAATACTATAGGATACATAATAACAATTGTAGTATTCCTGGTTATTTTATTTACCTCATATAAACAAAAGATAGATAATGATAATTTGATTTCAAGATATGATAAACTATTAGATTTTTTAACCCAATATGAAAAGGAAATCGAAAATCAAAGAATATTAAGACACGAAAATAAAAATCAACTAATCATCATTAAATCCAAAATTTTTGATCATGAAGATAAAAGTAATATTGTTGAATATATTGATAGTATTTTAGAAGAAAATTCTAAAGAATTTAATGAAGCAAAATATGCTAAATATCAATATTTACCTAATAATGGGTTAAAGGCATTATTTTACTTTAAAGCCAATTCTGCAGAAAATTTAGGTATAAATGTAGATATTAATGTATCATCTAAAATTTCCAAGTCATTCTTAAACAATTTGAGGACAAATAATTTTAAAGATTTAGGTAAAATTGTTGGTGTATATTTAGATAATGCAATTGAGGCTAGTTTTTTATCTGTCGAAAAGTTATTAGGAATAGAAGTTTATATGATAAATGATAATATTGAAATAATTATTAGTAATTCCTATAGAGGGGAAATAGATTTAAAAAGAATTGGCAAAGCAGTTTTTTCTACTAAGGGAAGAGACAGGGGTCACGGTCTTCTTGTGGTAAAAAAAATAATGAATAATAATAAAATGTTTGAAGGAGAGACAGAGGTAACAGATAGATTATATATCCAAAAATTAATAATTAAAAAACCTATTAAATTTAAATAGGTTTTTTAATTATCATTTCTTATCTCTCAATTAGAGATTTGGGCATTTTGGGTTCATCTGTAAACCACACCCAGCACCCCTGTGTTCCTATTGATGCTGCAAAAGATCCAAGTTTTGACAAAATTGTTGCTAACATATTTTTCCTCCTTTTTATTTTATAATTTTATGTATAATTAATTAAACCATGGTATAATCCTTATAATTATCATATTTTAAATTAAATATTTTATAAACTAAAGGATGGACCATAATCGATGCCTCGATTATTCCTAATAGGAGATAATCGGAAATAAAATTATTATGAAAAATAATTATTAATATAAAATATATTACTGCTGAAGTAAAACTTATCATTTTATATTTCTTTCTTTTTTTGATATTGATGATTGGTCTTTTCTCAGTATCTGCGGGGGCATATTTTATTATACAAATAATGGTAGCAATACTAAATATTATCTTAAATACAATGTGAAGGGAAATACATTTTATTAAATAAACGCCCCCAATAAACATTACTAAAGAGCTAATCAAACAATACATGCTTCTTGAAGCATGTAACCCAAAAGCTGTTACTCTAATGACATTGTAACAAATCATAAGTAGAAATACCTCTTTAAAAATACCTAAAATAATTGACAAGATAGTAACGATAATCATTTTTGTAATAGTTAAATAAATAGATTCCATTCCATACATTATTTCCTCAAGCTTTTCCTTTGAAGGATTTATATCTTTTCTTATTATTTTCATTACTTTATTCAAAAACATTTTTTTCATAATAGTCACCATCTTATTATAATTATAAATTTCATTTAAAAGATAAATAGTCTTTGAAATGCAATTTTGTATAAAGAAATTCAAAATAATAAACCTAAAGTTAATTTATAATGTGAAAAAGGAAGATATTGATTTATTTTTTTTAATATAGTATAATGTATTAGGAGGAAATTTATGGAATTATATCAATATATAATTGTCGTAATTGTTTTATTAATAATTGCCTTTGCAATCGTTAAGAGTAATAAAAAAGATTTAAAATTAGAGTTAAATAAATTAGTTGATTTATTAGGAGGTAAAGATAATATTATTGAGACAGAAGTTGATATGTCTCGTTTTAAAGTAACATTAAAAGATATTACAAAAGCTAATAAAGAGGGAATATTAAAATTGGGGGCAAAGGGTGTTGTAGAAATAGATGATCAATTAAAAATCATTTTAGGAAATAATGCCAAGCAATTGAAGAAATATGTCGATGAACTAAAGTAATAGTTCTTTTTTTGACATAAAATCAGTTTGTTTGACATTTTTCGACAAAAAACGACATAAGAAATATATATAATTTAAATGGTGATTATTTTGATTATTATTAAGGATGTATTTTTAAACATTATTTTAATTTTATTTCCAATTTTGTTATATTTTATCTTTAGTTGTTATTTAAACCTTAAGAAAAAAGAAGAAAACGATATTTTGTTTTCTTTAACAATGATATCCTCCTTATATTTATGTTTAAAATTTGGCAATATTGAAAATAATAGCAAGATATTATTGTTTTGTAATATACCTATAATTATTGCATATTTAAAGAAAAAGACATATTTAGGAATTATCCTATCAATTTTTGTTGTTTTGTATTGTTATTTAAAATTTGATTTTAATATATACATTCTAATTTTAAAATATATTTGTTATTTCATTGCATATAGTATTTATATAAAAACCAAAATATCTGATAATCATTTCATAAAGATAATTGCAGTTTTACAAGGATTTTTTATATCGTTCGAATATTTCTTTTCTACTAATAATGATGTAATCGCTATTTTTGAATTATTAATAATTGTTTTAATTTTTTATTTAATACCATTTGCTATATTATTTTTATTCTCTTTTATGGATACAGTAACTTCAATGTATTATAGTGCTAAAGAAATTGAAAGGGAAAAACAAATAAAAACATCTTTATTTAAAATAACCCATGAAATAAAAAATCCTATTGCCGTTTGTAAAGGATATTTAGATATGCTAGATACAAATAACAAGGTAAAAATGGATAAGTATATTCCTATTGTTAAACAAGAAATTGAGCATTGTTTAAATATAATGAATGATTTTATGGAGTTTAGTAAAATAACAATAAAAGAAGAGGTTATTGATATTAATTTGTTATTAGATGATGTTTTCGACGGCTTTAAAGTTTTTATAAATAGTGAAAACATCAATCTTAATTATATAGAAAGTGATGAGGAGGTATATTTGTTGGGAGACTATAATCGTTTAAAACAAGTTCTTTTAAACGTATTAAAAAACAGCATTGAATCCATAAATGGGAAAGGTAATATTAAGATAGAAAGCTATAAAAAAGAAAGATATTATTATATTGAAATAACAGATGATGGCTGTGGAATGGATAAAGAAACAATGATGAAAATAAAGGATATGTTCTTCACAACAAAGGAAAAAGGAAGTGGATTAGGGGTTTCTTTATCTAATGAAATAATTAAAGCCCATAATGGGACTTTAAATTATAAATCAAAATTAGGCGAGGGGACAAAGGTAATTATAAGATTACCCCTAAAAAACTAGTGTTTTTTTAAAATATTTGTTATAATAGATTTAGCAAGAGGTGAACCATGAAAAGGGCAAACAATATTTTCTTAGATATACTTCCAAGTGTTGATTTGCATGGATATGATAGAGAAAGTGCGATTGTCAAAACTAAGGATTTTATTCTAGAAAATATCGTTTTAGGAAATAATCAATTATTAATTGTTCACGGCATAGGGGAAAACATTTTAAAAAATAGTATTCATCAATATTTAGCTAAAGAAAAAAGAGTATTAAATTATAAATTAGATAATTATAATCAAGGTTGTACAATAGTAACACTAAAAATAGTTTAATAGATGATTTTATTGTCTATAGATAAATTTATAAATATGCATAGAAACTAATGTTTTTGTTGACAAATACTATTAGTTGTGCTAAAATATAAATCAATTCATTGGGGAGGTTTATTTATGAGTAACGAAGTTGTTGTAAAAAAGAGAACTGGCATATTCGATTTTTTAATAGGAATCTTAGTAGTAATTGTTCTTGTATTTTTATTAACATGTTTTTTTCCTATCAATGGTTTTAGAAAGAGTAACCAGATAGATGAAAAACTAACAACCTTAATTAACAGAATTTATTTAGAGAATATTGAATTAATGCAAAATACTGGAAAGGAATATTTTACGATAGATTTATTGCCAAAGAAAGTTGGAGATATCAAAGTTTTAACTTTAGAGGAAATGTATAAAAAGAATCTATTGTTAGAATTAAAAGATGAGAATGATGAAGCTTGTATTGGAGTTGCTTCATATATAAAAATTGAGAGATTAGAAAACAAATATGAAATGAACACAACTTTAGTTTGTGGAGAAAATTATAAAACAATTGTAAATTATTTTGACTTAGAATGCGGTTTATCATGTGGTGGGTGTGGTGAGAAAGTTTCAACAAATATTACTAGAGAAGTTGTTGAAAAAAAGATAGTTGTTGAAAAAAAGATAGTTATTGAAAAGAAAGAAGAACCTAAAACATATACATTGTATAAATATCAAAGACCATATAATAACTTAGTTTGTACTAACTGGAGTGATTGGACTACTGAATATAAGAATGTTGTTGAAACTCAAATTAAAACTCAGTATTTAGGTAAGATAGCAATAGGAACAACAACTACATATTATACACATCAAAAAATAGTTCCAGGAGTAACTACTACTAAACAAGTTTGGACATTGATAACACCTGGGGAAAAGAAAACATGTTATAAAACAGAAAAATACGTAATAAGCACTTATCAAGCAAGAGAATGTGCAACCTGTGAAATAAAAACTTATTATAATTATGGCACTAGACAGGTTCCTTATGACTGTTCAACTACTGATCTGTATGGTTACGTAAGTACTCCTGTTACTTCTGATCCAACTGTTGTAACAATTGAAACAACAAATCCATATGAAATAGGATACACGATGATTAGTTCAAGAATAGTAGGAAGTAGTAGCTATATATATACCCCTGATTGGGTAGATAAACTAGAAACTGGTTATATCCAGACTGCTAGCAGAAAATTATATCGCTATAGAACATGTTATTTCCAAACAAACTATGAGTATAAAGAAACTACTGATGGTAAGTTAGGTGGAGATTGGACTTTAATCGGATCTAGGGAAGTAGCGGTAGGCTAATTTAGAAGGGGGATAAGGCAATGTACGAGGATAGAAAATATAGTTTTAATTGGTTGAATTTATTTATAAAAGTTCTTATATTTGTAATCTTTGCTTTATTATCTCTATGGTTAGTATCAAAAATTATTCTTAAAAACAATGCTGATTCGAAGGAAAGATTTCAAAATAATCTTCAACATATGAAGGAAGTATCAAGGGAATATTTTGTTTCAGATAATCTTCCATCTTCAGTTGGAGATAAAAAAAGAATTACTTTACAAGAAATGTATAACAATAAACTGTTATTACAATTAACTGACGAATATGGTAATACTTGCGATTCAAAAGAGAGTTATTCTGAAGCAACAAAAATGGATAAGTATTATACTTTAAGAATTGAATTAACCTGTAGTAAGATGAAAAATTATATATATACTATAATAGTTAAATAAGTAAGCAGAAGCTTACTTATTTTTTTAAAAAATAAGTCTATTGTGAAATTCACAACAGACTTTTATAGCTAAGAACCGAAATATTATTTAAATTATTTTATTTTACATGAACCGTCCGTATTTTCCACAAACCATTCATCAAACTCATTAATATAATTTTCAACTCCAATTTTTTTAGCATATGGTTGCTGATTATCAAAGTCATATGATATGCTACCTGTAGAACGAAAAGTAATTAATTTGTCGTTGTTATATAAAATTATAATGTTCCCTAATGAGGATTTACATACAATTCTATCAGTTTTAAGTGAAACAACTAAAAAGATACCCCCAATAATTAATGCAAGGCATAAGATGATACCTCCGATGATTATCCAAGTTTTTTTCATTTACATTCTCCTTTCCTAATCATAAATTAATTGTATCACATTTTAATTGTTTTAGCAAAGTTATTTTTATCTATATAAAATGAATAGAGAAATAGATATAAAAAAATTAAAGATTGAATTATTCTTTAACTTTCTTTTATTTTTTTAGGGTTTATATCAATTTCAACGTTTATTTCTTTTAATTATCATATTAACTACCGGGGTCATTATCAAAATACCCGCTATAGGACCTATTATTATTATGTTAGGATTAGGTGACTTTTTTGATAATTTTTTTTCTGTAATGTTTAATTCTATATTATTAGAAAACTTACCGTCTTTAGTTTTTAAAGTAATCATAACTATACCATTTTTTATGGCTTTGACAACACCTTCTTGACTTACAGTTGCAATGCTATTATCACTTGACTCCCAAATATAATCTACATCAGTAGCATTACTAGGTTCCAAGATAGATTGCAGTTGCAATTCGGCACCAATATCAAGACTAGATGACTCTATAGCTTTAATCTTGATATCTGTTAAAGGGATAGGTACTTGCGGTGTTACCTGTGTTATATTGAGACTAATTTTGTCTGTTTTGCTTCCATCCTCTGATGTAACAGTAATTATTGCTGTTCCTTTTTTTATAGCTTTTACGATTCCATTACTATCCACAATTGCAATACTATTATCACTTGAAGTCCATACGACCTCTTTGCTAGTAGCATCCAGAGGTTCTATTATTATTTCTAATTTTAAAGTCTGTCCGACCTCAAGTTGAGTTACATCCTTGTTTTTAATAGTGAGTGTTTCTATATTTTTAGATTCCACCGTTGTTTCTTCATTTTTGGATTTAATCGTTAACCCCAAGGTTGCTGTTTTATTACCATCAACCGTTCTAACTGTTATTGTTACGGTCCCTCCTTTAATAGCTGTCACAACCTCATTACTAACGGTTGCAACACCAGTATTACTAGAAGTCCATGTAACACTCTTGTTAGTAGCATTAGAAGGCGAAACAGTTGGGGTTATTGATGTAGATCCACCTACAAATAAAGTAGCTGTGGTTGGATTTACTGTAATCCCCGTAACTGGTACTGCGGGATCGACTACTTCGTTATTATTATAGGCAATAGATATAGCCATAGCGTACCATCCCAATGCTATCATTTGTTGTCCAACGGCTGTGTTAAGATGCCCACCATCAGTTGTATATCCAGAATATAACAGTTCTAATGGATCCCCCATATATTCACCAGTATGATGAACACCAGAGGGGTCATGGGATTCGATATCTGCTATATCAAGTAAGTATTTGCCATTTGCTGAGGCATAACTACGAACTAGTTGATTAAAAGCATAAATACGTGCAATACCAAGACCCGATGCTGTTGTAGTTGGTGAAGTCGCATATACAAATGTGACTTCTGGATATGAAGTCTCTAGTGTTTGCATACTATTTATATACTGATTAGCGTAGGTAGGCATATCTGCAACCTTTACAGTGCTAGATAGATCCCTTAAATCAATATAACAATATTTATTCATCGCAATATTAACCTTACTTGCCCAACCATAAGTATTAAAGGCACTAGCAAAAATATCAAGCTTGGCTTGAATCCCTGGATTACCCCTATTAATTTCATATACATTTCCATTACTAGTAGTAACACTTGTTGATACACTAGTAACATTGATCATTCCTAATAAATATCTAGAGTCACCACTATTAAGGGTTCTCATACCAGTAACCATATTTCCACCTACTGAGGCATGAGTAAATAACCACTTTTGAGTATTTAACGCATTTCGAACATTTACATCATCAATATAACTTTCAACTGATGAAATGTCATTATGGTTTACTATTCTATCTGGAGTAGGTAATGCATAAGCATTTGGCAGAAAAAATATAGATATTAACAAAACTAGAAATAAAAATAAAATCTTCTTTTTCACAATTGTTCCTTTTATTATATCTTACCATTTTTTGGATAAAAAGCAATGATAACCTCAAATTATTATGTAAAAATCTCAAATGTACAATTGGTAAAGATATAAAAAAGCCTTACAAAGTAAGGATTATATTCATCCTTTTTATGTTCAATTAGCGTTGCATCAATAATAGTATTTTTTAATTCATCAATAAAATAATAAACACTTTTCCCTTAGCAATACCAAAACA